>CAXTDO010000054.1:0-14790 GCA_964242315.1 uncultured Flavihumibacter sp. | reverse complement strand
CTTTAAAAATGGATTTGATCATCCCTTCAAACATGTTGATGATATCTTCCTGCACCACGAAGCTCATTTCACAATCTATCTGCGTAAACTCAGGCTGACGGTCGGCACGAAGATCTTCATCACGAAAACATTTTACCACCTGGTAATAACGGTCGTAGCCGCTTACCATCAGCAATTGCTTAAAGGTTTGCGGACTTTGCGGCAAAGCATAAAACTGCCCCGGGTTCATACGCGAAGGAACCACGAAATCCCTTGCTCCTTCGGGCGTTGACCTGATAAGAAAGGGCGTTTCAATATCCATAAATCCTTTATGATGCAGGTAATTTCTGGCTGAGCGGTTAACGGCATACCGGAGCTCCAGGTTCTTCTTCAATGCATTCCTGCGCAGGTCAAGGAAGCGGTATTTCATGCGAAGGTCATCGCCTCCGTCGGTATCGTCCTGGATGGTGAATGGAGGAACGGCTGATTTGTTAAGAACCCTGAATTTTTTCACCTGTACTTCAATATCACCCGTTGCTATATTAGCATTTTTATTGCTGCGCTCATTGACTATGCCTTCCGCCTGAAGTACAAACTCGCGGCCCAACGGATTTTCATCGAGGGCTCTGTTCAACTCTTCTCCAAACAGCAACTGAGTAATGCCATAGCGGTCGCGTAAGTCTACAAAGGTGATGGAGCCAAACTTGCGGATGGTTTGCACCCATCCTGCCAGAGACACTTCAATAGTTGAATCGGTAATTCTTAGCTCACCGCATGTATGAGTTCTGTACATCGTTAAATTTTTTGTCAGACCTGTAATAGAATGATTAAATTGTAAAAACTTTTCTTCAAAATCAGGTCTTTAGTTTTAGGGGGCCAAAGGTAAAAGAAACCGGTAAGGAATCCATATTTTACTGCGAATGCAGCATTTAACAGTAAAAGCTGCTCTTGATCTGATATAGAAGATAAATGCCCTGTTAAACATCCCGACGCCTGAAATTTACAGATTGATGTGTCAACCAGTATCTGCAAAAAATTATTAATATTCTATTATCCAGTGGTTGAATTATAAAAAGTATACAGCTTTTGCCATGAAAACAATAACCTAAATCCATGTTGTAATACCTGTGTGATTCAAAAAATTTCTTATCAAAAAAGAAAATATTGCGCATGGACGTTTTAATAATTTGTTCGCTTTTATTCAGTACCGTTATTCTCCTCCATCTGCTGGGTCCCTGGATAGAAAAATTGCTGATACAACGGAAAAGAAAAGAATTCGTTCAACATGAGCCTTTTTACCGGGACCTGATTTTCAGGAACATTCGTTTTTTTCACCGGCTGGACACCGAACAGCAGGATAAATTTTTATTCAGAACCTATCTTTTTCAGCGATCCCGTAAATTTCATTATGTAGGCGTAAAAGCGAGTCCTGAAATGCCGGTACTCATCAGCGCGGTTGCCGCCCAGCTTACCTTGAGACTTGATAAATTCAAACTTAATTACTTTCATAATATTTACGTGTTAGAACATGACTATCATTACGGCTATTATTCCCTGCCTTTTATGGGGCATGTAGACAGTTCGGGAATTTATTTATCATGGGATAATTTCTTACAGGGACTGGGAACTAACAGAGACAGTAACAATGTTGGATTACATGAAATGGCACATGCGCTGGCTTATGTAAACTTCGTAACTAAAACAGAAGAAGACAAACATTTTATAAAAGAATTCAGGAATTTTTCCAAGATAGCAAGACCGATCTTCCAGGATATGCAAAAGGGCAAAAAGAACCTGCTCGGTGATTATGCTGCTACCAACTTCCACGAATTCTGGGCGATCAGTGTTGAAATGTTTTTCGAAAACCCACTTCGTTTCAAACATGAGCTGCCTCATCTTTACCTGGCCATGAGCAAAGTGTTAAAACAGGACCCTATAGAGCAGATCAAGTATAAGAGGTCTATTATTTATGGGAAAGCAAGCTTGTGATAAAGGCTTTGCCTTGTTGTTGATGAGTTTTGGTTACTATTGTAACGACTATTAAATTATGTAACGCTTATAGGCGCCGTTAGCGCAATATGATTAGGTATGATGTTGCGTAATTAAATGATCAGTACATTACTTTTGTTTGCTAATGAGGTCCGACAGCCGTCTCTCCGGCTACAGGTAGCAAAAAATAAAATATACTTCCTTCTTCTATCCTGCTTTTCACTTGTATATTAGTGTTATGCAGTTCAAGAATTTTTTTTATGATAGCGAGACCGAGACCTATGCCACTCTTGCCTGATTCTTTATAATCGGCATGCATATACCGTTCAAAAATATAAGGTAATTTTTCAGGTGGAATGCCTGTGCCACTGTCGGCAATGCTAATTTCAATTTGACCATCTATTTGCTTTAAGCCGGCTATTACAGCGCCATTTGCAGGAGTGAACTTCAATGCGTTATCGATGAGATTTTGCAGTACCCTGTCAATTAATCCCACATCAGCATATACAAGGCGTGTGTCTTTAGGAATGTTGGTATGAATTACTATACTTTTTTCTTCAGCAAGAATCCGGTATTTCAACACGTTGTCAAGCATCAGTTCGGCGATTGAAAACTGTTCGAAATGTGGCACTATCGCTTTAGCTTCAAGTTTGGATAGTTCAAATAGTTCGTCTACCAGCTTCTTCAGCTTGGTGGTGCTTTTTACTATAATCTGGGTATAATGTTCCTTTTCATTTTCGGTCAGGGATGTTTTTTTAAGAAGCAATGTTTCAGCATATCCCTGTACCACTGCAAGCGGTGTTCGCAGGTCGTGCGATACATTGGCAATAAGTTCGAGCCGGGATTGCTCCATTGCCTTAATATTTTCAATGTTTAATTCAATAGTATCCGCCATACTGTTAAAAGTTGTAGCCAGCAATCCGAGATCGCCTCCTGAATTTAAATGTATCCTGTTATGCCAGTTACCTTTTTGAAATTCTTTCACATGGCCGATAATTTTATTAAGGTCTCGGGTAATAAACAGGAAGGCGACAAGCCCTATGATTAAAGCTGCAAATACTGTAAATACAATACTTGCTAGGGCAATCTTTAACATATAACTGTTTACTAAACCCGAAGTGACCGACTCATATTTATCACCGCCAAGAATTATATAAATATATCCTTCAAGTACTCCTTTATGCTCTATTCGTGCGGCTGAAAACGCTTTTTTCGCGCCCATACGCCTGGGGTTGTCGCCTTCGAAATATACCGTTCCATTACTAGCGATAAATTTTTCCACCGGCTCCAACGCAATGACACTTCGTTTCACTGCCGAGTCGGGAGCAGAATATGCTAAAATTTTCCCCTCCTTATCTAGCAGATAAATTTCCGCAGCAGGATTTAGCGCCATTACATTCTTAAAGTGCTTTTCTGCCTCCGCTTTATTAAAGGTTCCATTGCCGCAAGGTTTTATGTCTTCTGCAATTTGTTCTGCAACAGTGGCATTTAAGCGTTGATTAGTTTCTTCGAAGTAAGAAAGGGCTGTCTTATAAGCAATAAAAATGTATATCCCACCAAGTGTAAGTATGATCAGCAGGAATACACCAAATATTTTCCAGTATAGTTTACTTAAATACTTCATAACATCCCATCGGCAAAACGATAGCCTATGCCCCAACTGGTTAACACAAATTTAGGATTGGAAACATCAGGTTCAATTTTAGCACGCAACCTGTTTATATGGCTGTTTACCGTATGTTCATAAGCGTGGTATTCATAACCCCAGATGAGGCTAAGCAATTGCTCCCTTGAATAACTGCGTCCGGGGTGAGCGGCTAATAACGCCAGCAAATCAAACTCCTTAGGAGTAAGTTCTACGCGTTGCTCACTTATATGCACAGATCTTTTGGTAATATTTATTGTAAGGTTATGTGCACTAATCAGTTCGCACTGTTCGGTATTTGTTTCACTTCTTGATATATCTATTCTTCTGAACAATGCCTTCAGCATTGCTTTGAATTCTATAATATTGAAAGGCTTGGTAGCATACATGTCTGCTCCGTATTCCAGGCCCATAATCTTATCTATCTCTTCCGATTTCGATGTAAGCATCACAATCGGCGAGGTATTCTTTTCCCTTCTCAGGCGGCTGCATATGTCCAGTCCATCCATGTCAGGCAACATGATATCAAGCACTATTAAGTCGTAGGTTTTTTCCCTGGCTTTTTCGTATCCGGCCCGGCCATTTTCTATTTTGGTTGCATTACAATCCATATCACGTAAATGAATGGCTATAAGATCGGCAATATCTCTATCGTCCTCTATTATCAATACTTCTTTCACCATTGTGTGTTTAATATGAATGACAATTCAGAAAATAAAATTACTTAGAAGCTATCACAGAATTATCACGAAGTATTTATAATCTCATCGTTATTCAGCATTCACTCCAAAGGGATTGAAATCATACCATTCCGTGATCATTTCGTTATCAATTACTTTTTGCTTTGTTCCACTTTATAAATCATAGGCACAATTGGATTCATCGTTCACACGCATTTTAAACTCAAAAAAAAATTCATGTCAAAACTAAGCAGTAACAAAACGCATCGGTTGTTAATACTATTTGCAGTAGTAATTTTTATTTCCTGTAAAAAAGATCCCGGCGAAAACAAAATCTACCAGCCTGAACCGCATCTCACCGGGGTACCGGCTTTAGCAGGCCAGCTCGATCGCAGTAAGCTTACCATGTCAAGCGTAATTTCAGTTGACCTTGACCACAACATTGCCAGGGTGCCGCTATTTAAAGGCACTTACAAGGAAAATACCGTTTGGTTTGTGCGGATGGATATCTCTGATTCTGTAATGGCGCGTCAGTTAGGGCTTAATTTTGCGCCTCGCCTTATAAACGCCGATAACGGTTGTACCGCATGTATACAAACCGTTACTTCATCTGATCCCGTTCCGGGGAAGGCTGCGGTTGCATTTGCGGGTACCGTTGATTTTAGTCCCATGCGGCAGTTAGTTGCCGGACCTACGGGTTTTCCACCAACAACCGCGATGCCCGGCTCCCTGGCCGGACCCGGCTACAGCGATCTTATCCGGGTGCAAGGCAGCAACATCGTTTATAACGCTCCTATCATAGCTACCGGTACCGGCCCTTTTGATGTGAGCGAAGCGCATACCAATACCTTAGACAGGGTAATGGCAATTGATGTGGTGAACATGACTGTTGATCTCCAGTTCATTCGTGCTTTTTCTCATGATAAGGATATCTTTTATTTTACCTTCAGTTCAACAGGCGCCCTTTCCGCTACACTGGAGCGGGCTACTTTCATTCCGTCAATGGCAACACTGCCATTTGCTAATGACGATCAAAATCCGAAAGGTGCACGAAGTTCCATATTTACCTTTGCGAATGGCAGGTTGGGCAAAAATGATCCTAATGCACAAGGCCTTAGCCATGTAATTTTGGATAATCCACCCGGTAATCTAAGTCTTCAAAACCCGGCTTTGCTGGAGGGACTACGAATGCTCGGAGATGCTCATAACGTTCTTGGCAGCTTTCCTACACTTGCCGATAAGCGGTTACGGGAATTGTATACACCGCTTTGGGATTTAAATATAGCTGTGTGGAGTGATGATATAGTGAATAAAGGACAGAACTTCGCACAAACAGATGCCAACACAATAAGGCAGCTTGCATTACGTAACTTTGTAACCAATGCAGGTGGCGCAAAGCTTGGCTCATCCAACTTTGTTGTCAATTGCCCTGTGCTGGGTTTTGCCACCACACCGCCAACAGAAGACCAGGCGCCGCGACCATAATGAATGATTAATGTAATAAATTACAAAAAATCTTATTGACTTTACAATATTTATACTCTTCCACTGTTGGTATGTTCAATAACAGGACCCGGGCATCGGGAAAGTCCTGTTATTGAATTTATTTAATTAAATTACCGTTAACCTTATTCCAACTTAGTTAACTAATCAGATGGATAAAGCCTATATCATATTAGCGCACAAAAATGTTGAACAAGTTATTCGCCTGATCAACAGGCTGGATGATGATTCATCAACTTTTTTTGTTCACCTCGACAAAAAATATACAGGGTGGCAATCCGATATGTTTTCAGAAATGGGTAACAAGGTACATCTTGTAAGAAGAACCAAAGCATCCTGGGCTGGCTATAGCATTGTGGAAGCTACCTTGCGTTCCATGAGGGCTGTTAAAGCATTTAATAAAAATTTCGACGTCATTACTTTATTGAGCGGACAGGATTACCCTATTAAGAGCAATGAGTATATCGATCGCTTCTTTCTGAACGCAGATCGCCGGATTCTGATGGAATACTACGAAATGCCAAATTATAAGAAATGGCCTCCCGGAGGAGGAATGTACAGGTTTGAAAAATATTTTTTCGGGCTTAAGTTTTACGAACTGTTCAGTTCGAGAGCCACAAATTTTTTATCGGGAATTATTACATTTTTAAAAAGAACGCATCCTGCACACTTAAGGCCGTATGCAGGATCGCAATGGTGGACGATTGATATGCATGCACTGAATTACATCCTGAACTTTGTTTCAAATAATCCTGGCTTCAGCAATTATCATAAATACACATTCGCTCCCGATGAAGTATTTTTTCAAACTATATTATTGAATGCATCGGATGAAAGAATTATTAAAAGCATTACAAATGACAACAAAAGATTTTTAAGCTGGAAAACCCACTCAAATTCTGGTCCTGATATTTTACGAAGTGAAGACCTTAATGATATTATGGACTCAGATGCGCTTTTTGCAAGGAAACTGGATTTGTTTGTCGATCCTCATTTATTTGATCTGATAGATAAAAAGTGTTTACATCAGAAAATAGAGACGGCACCAGCGAATCAAATGAACTTTATAGAACAACAATAATATACAGGCGCTTGCTGATCAAATTTTACAAAATAAAAGGCAGTCTCACATTTCTATGAGGCTGCCTTTAAGTATTTAAAACCAATACAGTAATTACTTAGGATCCTTATCTTGATGTTACGTATTAAATTGTTGTAGATAGCCTTATAAATGTTTTTAAATATAGAGGGCACAGAGGAGGAAACACAGAGGTCATTGAGGCTTCCTCTGCGCCCTCTGTGTCCTCTGTGTTTAAAAAACTGGTCGAAAGGCTGACAGACAATACGTCCATTTACGAGTAACACGACACTAATAAACAACTACGCCCTGAGGCCGTATGTTTGGCGCTACTGGTATTTCCGCCGGCTCCTGCGCTTCAGACAAACTTCCGTCGTCCATTACCTGCAGGGAATGAAAATAATTATAGTTACCTATGCTAAAGTCTGTATTTGTATGCTGGCTTAGCACATAAAGAATTTTACCTGTAGGAGAAAAACATAAATTAAATGGCTCGCTGGTTACGGCATTCATAGGGCCATAAGTTGGTCCTGTTTTTTTCAGGGTTAGTTTGCTCATGAAAACCGGACTGAGTGAATTGGTGGTATTATACACTCCAACTGTTCCTTCCGCAGAATTCAGCACATACAACCGATCACCTTGTTTGTTAGTTCTAAGCCAGCAGGCCGCAGCTCCGGCATTGACACTTGTTTTAAAAGTGAGGTTTCCAGTTGCTGAATTTATTTCATACACTCCTATCTTTGACTGAACAGGGAAACCTACATATAAGGTATTGTCCTTAGGATGCTGCCAAAGCCCTAATGCACCGCCCGCACCGGGAATCGTTTGTGGCGTTCCTGCAACCGGCGTAAGTGTTCCGGATGCATTTATAACAAATGAACGTAATGTACCATGTGGTGGGTCTGCCATGAAAGAAAGAAAATCAGCACCAAATAAAAATTTGTGGCCGTCAGATACCAGTGCCTGGGTAGGAGAAGCTCCTTCAGTTGTTTCAAATTTTCCACCGGCAATTATGCTTAAAGATCCATCCGCCGCAATGGTGAAGGTAGAATAGTTGGGTTTCATACTCACAGGCGCCAACGGATTCTGGCTTTTATTTACCGCAAAAATATAGTGGTTCAAAGACGCCAGGCTTACTGGGGTCTCGCCCCCGGATGAGAAAGGCGATCCTGATACAGCATGCAAGCTTCCATCCGGATTGATGGTAAATACGGCAATGGTGTTGCTACCACCATTAACAGCCAGCAAAAACTTGCCGTCTTCAGTAATCATGATCGGAGTATCCTGATCATCTGGACCCAGAATTTGAGCCGGATTACCAAGTCCTGCTCCACCTGTCAGGAAAGGACTTCCCGGCAACGGTTCCATATCACCTTTAGCATTAATCCGAAACGCTATTATTGAATTTTTGTTAGCATGGAAATCATTGGACTCTACATAAATGACCTGCTCTTTTGGAACCGGACCGGGAGGGTCATGTTTATTACAGGAGCTTACTATTGATGCCGCGGCAATCAGGAAGAAAAAAATTGCCAGGTAACTACCAACAATGGAACTTTTAATGAAGGATTTATTTCTGATCATTTTCGTAAATTTTACTTTTACAAAACAACAGGAATAACTCCATTCAGGTATCACGAAAGTATAACGTTAGTGTTGCATTTCTAAGACGCAGTTGTTTATGTTCTTACACACTCTTCTATTGTAGCACCATTGCCTGACGCTTGAAAACTTGTATGGTTAAAGAAACGTATACATAACCTCCGATCTGTAAATACCTTAAAGTACTTCGGGAATATCGAGTGTTGATCCGGCCAGCTTCTGCTTCTTTCTTTCGGCAGGAAAAATAATGATATAATAGTATGCTATGAAGCCAATCCCTATAAAAAATGGAATAGCGGAATAATACCTGAATCTATCAGGCAGATCTTTAAATTCTACTATCATCCAATAAGCGTTGGCACAGATCCAGAAATCAACAGCAAGGTTATGAAACAGTTCGGCTTTTATATGCCGGGTTTGCCAGGTGATGAGCAACGCCGCTGAGATGGTGGGGATGATCATAAATAAACCAAATGGTTTCCACAGCATTGCCCAGCTTAAATCTTTAAACAGCCAAAAAACGATGTGCAAATTTTCTACTACACGAAATCTTTGCGGTATGCTATACATGCCGTTTGAAGTGTTCATCGGGGGAAAATTAAAAATATTTAGAGATGCCTGAAAGATAACAATTTATTGTTCTGAACTGTGATTTATCAGTCTGAACTGTGATTTATTGATTTAATGATTGACTATGAATCATGAGCATATGTAACATTTAAATAGAAGATCAGTAAAAAAAATCATAGTCAATCATTAAATCAATAAATCACAGTCCAGACAAGAAAATCATCGTTCAAACCCTCGCCAGCACCTTCCTGAATCTTTCCACATCCACTTCAGGTAACAGGGCACTTTTGTTAGCAAGATGATCGGTTAGTTGTTTTGCGAAATAAGGCGCCAGGGAACATCCTTTTGTGCCCATGCCGTTAAAGATGCCTATTCGGGAGTGTTGAGGATGAAATCCTATAAATGGCCGACGCTCCAGCGTAGCCGGGCGAACGGCAGCCCAATGATCTACAACGGTGAAAGGAATTTTTACAAAATGTTTCAACTGGGCTTCCGTTTTTTGCCGGAAAGATGTCGTAGGCTGATCGTTTTCAAACTGCCATTCATGAGACGAGCCTATCCAGAAAACATCTTTCGTCCAGGGCACTATACTTAATCCTTTTTTAAAAATATTATCAGCGGGAAGGCCTTTAATTTCCACTAACAACACTTCTCCTTTATTTGGAGCAAAAGGAAGGTTCTTAAACCAGTGGTTATGCTGGCTTTGGATACCATCGCAAAAAATAATTTTCTCAGCCGCAATGTCCTGATATTGAATGCCGGTAGAAGTTATTATCAGGTTGTTGATATTGAAATGTTCTTCTCTCAGAACAGCTTTATCCAAAAGTGCATTTCTAAAAGCAGGCAATAATATTTGTAGGTTAACCAGATAGCAGGGATGTATGATGCCATAACCAAAGTTGTAATTAAGCACAGGATTCCAGTCATTATCATCTGCCGGTAACGACAGGTACTGCTGATCTTCCTGAAAGCGGTCCAGGAATGCAAGTCGCATTTGCTGCGTTGGGAAGAAGTCGATGTTATTAATTTTGGTGATACAGTCAATGCCGAGGTGATTACCTATGGTTTTATAAGCTTCCCATGCAAAGGGCATCAGTTCATCGATCATCCATGTTGTTACAATGCGCCTGCCGGTTACGGGATTGATGATTCCTGATGCTATTCGGGACGCGGTGTGTTTGGTTGGCTGGTCTATTACTACAAATGATAATCCTGCTTTCTCCAACTCGTGGCATAAGAACGTTCCTGAAATGCCTTGGCCGATTATGAGATAGTTGACGTTCATAATGTAAAGGTAGTACTCCATTCTTTTTAACCACGGAGGAAAAGCCGAGGTAGCACGGAGGAGCTTCCTCCGTGGACCTCCGTGCTACCTCGGCTTTTCCTCCGTGGTTAAAAAAATCATCACTCAACATTCACTCTAATCCCTTCACTATGACTTGAAAATTCCGGTGCATACATGCATTGAATGCTGCTAACACCGTTACTGAAGTTACCTGCCTGCGTAACAAACATAGCATACTCAAATACGTAAACACCCTTTGGTAACCAACTAAAGAAAAAATTGGTACTGGCATCTTTGGTGCTTTCATAATAGCCCAGACCGCCCTGATATTTATAAGAACTCAATACGTTCACCGGTTCCATGCAGCCTGCACGCATGTCTTTAAGGTGTACATATTCCATATCACGATCCGACCGGAGCTGAATTCTTACTTTTATTTTGTCTCCCACCTTAACGGAGGCTCCATCAATGATGGGTTCCAGCACCGGTCCCCTGTCGGAATTCTTTTCAACAAATAACTTTTTAGTCAACTGCAATGGCGTAGATGAAGGCGTGATTTTATCCAGCATTTCAAAATACTGCCAGTATACGGCTCCCCAACTGGTGTTGCCAGGGGTAGGTGATAATACACTAACAGTAATATCACCCATCGAAGGATTTACAAACGGTGCGTTAAATACTGTTTTAAAGTAACCCGTTCCGGCCTGTTGCTGTTCGCCGGTGCTTTTCACTGTTTTGTTCCCCAGTTTCATTTCTATAGAAGGCTCGTTGCTAAGCCAGTCCGTTCCCTGTAACAGCAGCGCATAACAGGCATCGGCAGTTGCTTTTGAGGAAGGCCATCGCTGTGTTTGCTTTTGTTGCAGCAGCCAGGTCTTCATGTCTTCCACTGTTTTCTTGTCTTTTCCAATCTCGCTAAAGGCTTCTATCAACAGGCTCTGCGTTTCTACCGGAGCCTGGTACCAGAAATAACCGCTTCTATTGTCTTTCCAGTACATGCCCGTTTCAGGATTATTAATAGAATTCTGTTGGAGCGATTTTAAAATATCACCGGCTGTTTTATGATCACCCGAGCGGTCTAACGCAAGCGCTATCATGCCTTGCATATACCGGTTCTGCTGCAGCCAGAACTGTTGAGATTGCTTACGGTAGTAGTTGGCCGCGTTAAAAGTTTCACCGGGAATACCGTAGTCGCTGAAGAAACTTCTCATATAGAGATACTGCACCTGAAGATAACCGGTGTTATTTTTTTTGAGGTCTGATTTCAATTGTAACAGTTTATCGTAATCTTCTTTAAGGCGTTTATCGAGATAGGACACGCCCTGCCGGATGATGTCATTTAATTTATCTGATGCTGGCAGGCTGCTCATCTTTTTTAAATGCCCCAGACCGGTAAGAATGTATTGGGTAATGAAACGATCGTCCGGACCGCCATTGAACCAGCTAAACCCGCCATTAGGCAGTTGCGACTGTTGCAGCATAGCAATAGATGCCTGCAACACTCCGTTCATGCGAACCATATCAAACAGCAAGGCTATATTTTTCTTTTGCTCAGATTCGCTCTTTGCTTCAAGCACCCACGGTGTTTCTTCAAGCAATGCTGATTTTAATTTAGGATTTTTTTCAAGGTTTGATAGTAAAGCATTTGCCTGAGAACCGGAAGAAGATATCCATTTTTCGAAGATGCCTTTTAAACGTGGCGATGCGTTGGCGATTTTTGCAGCAAGCGCATTTGCATAAAAGCGGTTAAAGGCTTGCTCGGAGCTTTCATTGGTAGATTCTATCAGGTAAGGCAGTGCCTGCACGGCATACCAGGCAGGGTTAGACGAAAATTCAACAGTGAGGGAGTGTTGTTGCAGGGTTTCACTGGATGCCGACTGTAACAGTTTCTCAAAACGGATCTTTTTTGTACCATTACCGCGAATATTCAACGGCAGGCTTTCGGTTACGAGCATGCTATTGGTTAACACCGGCAGCGATGCTTCTTCCCCATCGCTTACCCTGGCGCTGTCTGAGGTAGCAATAAAGCGATAAACGACAGCACTGTTGTATTGATAAGGTATTTGAATATTGAAATTAGCCACTACACTTTTTCCTGCCTCAGCGGTAAAATACTGGTTAGCCGTCATGTTCTGGAACCAGCCATCTACGGGCTTCATATCAGCCGCGTTTAATAATTCAAGGTGCACCGTGCCGGTGATTTCCTTATCGGTTATATTTACGATCTTGGTGCTCAGTTCCATATGGTCTCCTTCCCTGAAAAACCGTGGTGCGTTGGGTTGTACCATCAGTTGCTTTTGAGTAATGATATCTTTGGTGGAGTATCCGAAAGCAGCATCTTTGGTATGGGCTATGGCCTGAAACTTCCATCTGGTGAGCGCTTCGGGGATGGTAAATCCGAAAGATATATTACCGGCAGCATCTGTTTTAAGGTCGGGAAGGAAGAAGGCCGTTTCATTGAAATTCTTTCGTGTCTGGATGGTTGGTGGAGTCACGTTTTTATTACCAAGATCTGTTGGTTCTGAGAGAACTATATCCGATACAACGTCAGAATCTTTTACAATTCGTGGTGGCGTTCCCTTAGTTACCTCCACTTTACTATACACCTTATCTTCCTGAGCGGGTGCAGCAGCCATCATTGCCTGCCTGCCCCGAACCATTATTTTGTTCCTGTCAGGAAAAGAAATAATTTGATCATATTCATTTGAATAAAACTTAACATTGTTTTCATTTTCATAATACGTCTCCTGGGACTGCACCGCTGAAAAGTTAGTTATGCCATTCCAACTTTGTTGTGTTACATAATTAGGCCATATATCAGGCGTACTCCAGCCATGCATTTTAAACTGATCCAAAGATGCATCATACATGGAAACAAGCATTTCAGCGGCAACCTTTTCATTTTTGTAGCCACTTATCTTTAGCTTCCATTGCTCTTCGCTGCCGGGCAGGGTTTTATCCCGAAAACTTTCATAGCTGATAGTCAGCTCCTTGTTAGTCCATGGCACATTCACCTGGTCGTGTAATAGGTAGAACCTGTTGTTCTTCACAAAAAAATGATATATCCCGAACCCACCACGGTCATCTTCAGATACAGGGAAATCAAACGATTTCTTTTCGTTGCTGATACTGATAAATTTATATTCTGAGGACATTGGACTGGCAGTGTTCCTCACAGAACCTTTTATGTTTGATTTTTTCTCTACCTGTTGAATTACAAACAGGTCTTTTGCAGTGGAACCGATGCTGATGGTAGATTTCTCACCTGGCTCAACGCTTGCATTTGTTTGAGCACTCCATGAATAAACCGCAGCAGGAATACTTTTTTCGTCGTACAACTGCACGTTACGGATGTCTTTAACTTCCGCGCCGAATGCGTCTTTAGTAATTACTTCGACAGCATACCAGCCGGTGGTAAAACCTTTTGGTGTTAGTGCAAATGAGCCGTCGGGTTTGCTAGAATCAACATGTTCCAGCAATTTTTCACTTCTAGTCCAGGTTTCAGGATTTGTTTCATCTTCGTACTCATCATAAGGAAACGACTGCAGGTATAACTCCCGTGATATCAGGTGAATGTCTGGCTGGTGCCAGAAACGTTCACGTATCAGCCTTTCTGGAGATTGCAGCCGGTAGATGCTCACCCGTACCTGGGTTGGCACAAATGATCCGTTTAAATTTTCCGTTTTGATAGAAATGTTTTTCAAACTGTCAACCGGAATAACTTCCTCTGAAGGCAGGGTTACTTTCAACAGCAGGGCTTTATATGCAACAGCAATGGTTGTTTCAGTGCTTCTTGTTTCACCGTTGATATCGGTGACATCGGCGATCACTTTATAGTCGAAAACTGGTTCTAACTTTTTATCAATAGTCAGGTCGGGGATGGCTTTAAACTTAATGGTAAATTTACCTTCAGCATCAGTTGCAGCAATACCATTTGTAATTTCCATGTTACTGAACCTGGGAATCCCTATTTTCCAGTAAAGCCAGGGATAAATAAACCTCGGACTTCTAACCACCCTGAATGTAACGGTGGCTCCATCTATGTTATTGCCGGCATACGCTTTTGCAAAACCCGTCACCTGAATGCTATCATTAATTTTATACGCATCCTTTATTCTTTCAAAGTCAGCATAAAATTTTGGCCGTTTGTAAGCTTCAACAGAGAACATTACTTCGCCCTGCAGATCTGTTTGCCTTATCTGAAATTCGCCGTTTAATGAATGTTCCGGAAGTTTAAAGTTACCCGAATAAGAACCGAATTCATTGGTAGTAAGTTGCAGCGAATCGATGGGCTCGCCACTTACATCAAACAGCATTACAGTGGCTTTTTGATTGGAATATATTTTACTCCTGCGGGTTGCCTGGTCTTTTGTAATGGCGATTCCTTTAAAATATACTGTTTGTCCGGGACGATAGATGGAACGGTCTGTAAAAAAGAACACCCATGCCTGACTCCTTTCAA
>CAXTDO010000053.1:0-14802 GCA_964242315.1 uncultured Flavihumibacter sp. | reverse complement strand
CGGAGAAGCTTCTCCGTGGACCTCCGTGGCACCTCGGCTCTTCCTCCGTGGTTAAAAACTGGTTAAACGGCAGAGGGTTACAAGTCAATTTACATGTGACACAACACTAGCATTATCCTTGCTGTCTTTTAAATAAATAGCAATTTTATGAGTGCGTAACAGGTAAGACGACTTTAAATTGCTTCCTGCTAATTGAAAAGTTATTGCACGTGAAGGTTGCTCAGGCATATGACAATTTATACAATTGCTTTTAATTGTATTAGCCGTCGTTGCATCCATCTTCACTGAACTATGGTCAGCATTTGCATGGCAGCTTACACACTTTTTAGAATATTCACTCAAATCGTTACTTGCATTACCATGTGGATTATGACAGGTAGAACAATTTATCGTTTTGCTTCCTAAAAAACACTTGCTTTCGGATAACAACTGGTACTGGTTGCCATGTACGTCAAAGTCAGTTCCTTTATTTCCAGGGCGTGCCCAAGGCGAAAAAAAATTGGCCAGCGTATCTCCCATCTTAAACTTAAAAGCTGAAATCTCTTTCTGTTTATCATTACCTGAGTGACAGACGGCGCACGCATCTAATTGTTGCTGTCTGCTTAATGAACGGGAAGTAACCATGTACTTTGCCTCTTTCACATCGGGATAAGCAAGGTGATAGTTTACATGATTGGTTGCCGGTCCATGGCATCTTTCGCAATCGATTCCATTAACCAACAGATTTTTATCTAACACTTCTTCATGCCCCTGAGGGGTCGGATTAAATTTACCTTCAATGTATGAACTATGACATTCGAAGCAGCCTATTCCAATTAATCGTTTGAAATGTAGAACAGAAGGATAGCCGGGGCTGGAAGCCCATGTGTGTACAGAAGTATAGTATGAAATAGGTAACTCAAAAGCTTTATTACCCTGCCAGGATAAAAAAGTTTGTGCATGCCTTATACCGAAGGTAATATCCATGCGATACGGCTCCTGCTCTTTTCCCTTTTTATATAAAACCTGAAACAGTCCACTGTCTCTATGTTCCATAACAATTTTTGTCTCGGGATCAACTACATAAGTATTCTGACCGGCCGCAAAGCTTCCGTATACATTTTTGCCTGATGATGTTTGGGTGCTGTTGAAATGAGATGTTGTTATATAAGAATCATAAATTGATTTGTGGCATTGTTGGCAAGTGGCGGAACCTGTATACATAATTCCTCTTGGATCGTTACTTTCATTGTTATTGATGCACGTTGCCAGAAACATGATTATACCACTTATGATACATATCAATATAAAAGATCTTTTACTTCTCAAGTTTCAGATTTATGGTTGAAAGCACGTTTTGTAAGTTTTTTTAACCACAGAGGGCGCAGAGGAGGAAACACAGAGGAAACCCTCCGCGTCCTCTGTGGTTCCTCCTCTGCGCCCTCTGTGGTTAAAAAAAACTTACAAAATTAGCGACCACAATTTAATACGCAACTTCATACTTAACTTAACCAGATTAACCTGCTTTAAGTTTGAGATACCATGCATTACCGGTTTCAGTACCCTGAACTCTCAGGTACATCGTGGTTTCGGTAATAGATAATATTTCGTATTCCTTTAAAACTGCACCATAACCGATAAAGGTATTAGTGCCACCTAAAAGAATGGATGTTTTTGTAGTACCTGTTGTAATGCCTGAACCGGATGGAACAAGAGAAAAAGCTGCTGTTCCGCCGCTATAACTATAACATGCTTCTCCTCCTGTTGAAGGAATGCCTGGTAGACCACCAGCCAGTGAACCGGTTTTTGTAAAGGCACCATCAGGAGTGGCAGTTGTGAGAGTATAACCGGTAGCCGTTTTAGTAAATGTGAAACCTGCCGTATAGAAACAATTGCAGCAACCCGCTTTGTCGTTAGGCGGAGCTGCATACCATTCAGGAGATACTGAAGTGGCGCTCCATGGACCCACGCCAAGATGTCCCGCTACATCTTTATCTATCTTCCATGTTTTTGTACCGGTTCCGGTAAGATTTGACACGATTGCAGGATCAGGAGTAAAATTACTTTGAACCGCAATATCTTTTGTAACTGTTGTAGCAGTGGCACCGGGGCCGTATGCTACTACTGTTACCCGGTATGTATTTAAGCCAACCCTGGTGTATTTTCTTGTAGCTTTTCCACTTTCAAGAAACACAGGGGTTACCCCATCAGATGCATCATAATCTATTTTATAAGCAAGCGCGTTTTTACCTGTAAGCGTAAAATTCACGTTCCCTGAGCCATCACCATTTGGATGAGTAGCGTCCTGTCCTGTAATATTTGTGTTGATGGTAACTTCCGAAGGAGGAGTGAGATCTCCAAGGTTATAATCCTTCTTTTTACAACTGCCAATCGCCAGCAGAAAAGCAAATACTATGAAGATGTGTTTATACTGTGTCATATTAATGTTATTTCATAATGAATTCTATAGTGTAATGTCAACGATAGTATGTCGTATTGGCTATCAGCGATCAGCTATCAGGTATCAGTTTTTTGAACTCCTGATACCTGATAGCTGACCGCTGGTAGCCAATACGACACTCTGATTTAATAGCCCGGATTTTGAACCAGTTTAGTGCCTTGTAATTCCTGTGCCGGAATTGGGAAAACCTCGTTTTTACCCGCTTTAAAGCCCCTGCCTGCTAACACCGTAGCAGCATCTCCCCAACGTACCAGATCAAAGAAACGATGACCCTCACCCGCAAGCTCAAGCCTGCGTTCGGTTTTTATTGCGTTAAGGGACACTGGAACAGAAGGCAATCCAACTCTTGAACGTACCGCATCCAGTAAAGCTTGTGCTCTGGTACCTGTGGCTCCTAGTGCTTCAGCTTCTAAAAGATACGTGTCAGCTAACCTGATTACATAATCGTTTTGCTGAAAATTGAGTTCAACTGCACCACCACCGGCACGTATATCCGTTCTGCGCGGAATAAACTTCATGATAAAATATCCGGTGTTCTGGTAACCTTCAATGTATTTGGCATCACCTGAAGCAGCCAGTGTTTTCATATCAAGAACGGTAGCGGGAAGACGTGGATCACCTTTTATCAGATCATAAAAATTCTGGGTCCATACGTTAAAGCTCCATCCGGAAGTATAAATATCAGGCGCATTTGCACCCACCTTTGAATAACTTCTTGGCCCTACCATTTGTGATGCTGAATTTCCTTCGTCGGCACTGCTTCCCCAAAATCCCCAGTCCGCATTGGATTGATCGGAATGGGTAGCCTCAAGGATCGACTCTGGATTGAATTTGTTCGTGAACACCCAAAGATCAGAGAACTTAGTAAGCAACCTGTTACCAGCCTGGTTTGTCTGACCAGGTGTGCCGTTAACCACGGCAAGCATGGCAGCAGCATCTGTTTTTTTATTATCGTATAAATAAACTTTACCAAGCATAGCCTGCGCAGCTCCTTTGGTAAGGCGACCCGCTTCTGTTGATGGCACTACGTTAACCGGAAGATTTGGTATTGCTTCCATAAGATCCTTTTCAATTTGTGCATATACATCAGCGGGAGTTGCCTGGGTAACATTATATATCTCTGCAGTACTTAAGGGTTCCATCAATAGTGGAATATTTCTGAACAATCTTACCAGGTTAAAATAGTATGTAGCACGTAAAGCTTTTGCTTCAGCAGTGAAACGTGCCTTTTCCGTTGCATCCATCGTTACGCCAGGCAATTTTTGAAGCAAAATATTTGCTCTGAAAACCCCCTGGTAAAGGTCACTCCAGAAACTGCGTGGCACCGTGTTAGGATTGATGGTATAATTTGAGAAACTTTGCATGCCTAAACCATCGGTAGCGCCACCACCCCCTGCATAGTTATCATCCGAGCCTGCATTCATCATGGTGATCATGTTTTCAAAACCACCTGCATTTTTGCGCATCAAATCATAAGCTGCTACAACACCTGTGTATGCCTGATCTCTGTTCGCATAATAATTCTGTGTAAGAAACTGACCCTGAGGTGTGAGTTCTATAAAACCTTTTTTGCATGATCCAAGCAAAATCAGGCATGTAATGCCCAAAAGTGATTTGACTATAATATTTTTCATTATAAAATAATTTAAAATTGAATTTGAATTCCGCCAAGAATGGTACGCGCCTGTGGGTATTGTCCCCGGTCGATACCAAATACTCCACCACCTACTTCAGGATCATATCCCGAGTATTTTGTTAATGTTAACAGGTTCTCCGCAGTAACGTAAACCCTGAACCTGGAAACGCCCACCTTATTAAACAGGTTGTTTGGTAGTGTATAACCTATTTGTAACACTTTAAGGCGCAGGTAATCACCCTTTTCAAGATAGAAATCAGACATCTGGCTGAAATTACGATTCGGATCGCTGTCAGTGAGTCTTGGAAAATCAGTTGAGGTCCCTTCTCCGTGCCAGCGGCTTAATGCTTTAGTAGAATAATTCGAAGTAAGGAGATCAAGCCGGCGTAATCCCTGGAAGATTTTATTTCCTGCAACACCTTGTGCAAATGCCATTAAATCAAAGCCTTTATAATCCATATTGATCGTAAAACCATAAGTATATTTTGGCAAATTGGTTCCAAGAAATTTCCTGTCCAGGTTGTCGCTGGTAATTTGCCCATCACCATTCAGGTCGGCCCAGATAAAATCACCCGGACGGGCATTAGGTTGAATCAATGCACCGCTTTTACTTTTATAATCCTGAATCTGCTGTTCATTCTGAAAGATTCCGAGTATTTGATAACCGTAAAAACTGTTGTATGACTGTCCTACCTGTGTGCGGGTAACAGCGCCCATTGACTGGAAGCCGGCATCACCACCAATGAAATTTGTATCCCTGGCTACATAAGTAACCGTATTTTTTGTGTAAGAAGCATTGGCGTTAACTGAGAAATTGAGATTGCCAATATGGTTACGATAGCCAAGTTCCAGTTCCAGACCAGTGTTTTTCATATCGGCAACATTACCTGTTGGATTATTGGAAACACCCACATACCCCGGGATAATGACCGGACGAAGAATACCGGTGGTCTTTTTATTGTACCAGTCGAAGCTGATAGTAAAATTTTTGAACAGTTGTGCGTCAAACCCAATATCGGCAGAAGTAGTTTCCTCCCAGCTCAAATCGGGATTGTCTAATGTTAAAGGTGCATAACCGGTTGTGATCGCTCCTGTATTTCCAATAGCATAATTATAGCCGCCGTTTACTATTGAAAGATACCTGAAGTCGTCACTTGCATCATTACCAACAACACCATAACCGCCTCTGATCTTTATTGAGTTTACCACATTGTTTGTAAGCCAGAAATTTTCTTTGTTTACATTCCATCCGGCAGAAAAGGATGGGAAGTAACCATATTTATTATTGGGACCAAACCTGGTAGAGCCATCACGACGAATAATACCAGTAAACAGGTACTTGTCTGCGTAAGAATAGTTAAGGCGGCTAAATAAGGAATAAATCTTATGCTGTACAAAGTCTGCGGCATAACCAACGCGGTTAGGTAAGCCAACATCAAATCCAAAAGAAGCATCCCTGTAATCACTGACAGGCAGATTAAAAATAGTTAATCCAACATTACCTCCAATATTTTCCACATAAGAACCCTGGCCTACTAAAAGTGTAACATCATGATCGCCGAATTTTTTATTATAGGTGATTGTATTTTCGATATTCCAGTTGAACGCGTTGTTCTCGGCTTTATTATAACTATTCTTGTTTGTTGAAACGGTTGAACTGAGGAGATAAACAGGAGTATAACCAATATTGCCGTAATATGCTTTTTTAGCTCCAACTGTTGAACGCAGCCTGAGACCCGCTATCGGATTTGCTTCAAGGTAGGCGTTAGCCACAAAATCATCCGACCAGTTATATCCACCCAATCTTGTTTGAATATAGGCAACAGGGTTTGTCATTTCCTGTCCTACATAACTGGAAATACCATAAGGATTACCATTAGCATCCCTTATTATCGATGCATTGGAATATATAGCCGCGTTAGGCTGTCCGGCAGGATTAGTAACCACCAATGGGGTGATAGGGTCAAGATTGATGGCAGAACTTAACGGACCGCCAAATTCGCTGTTGGTATTACCAAGTCCGGTGCTTTTCTGACGGGTATATCCGAGTGTCTGACCAAAAGTAAAAATTTTGGATATCTTATGTGTCGAGTTAAGGCGGAAGTTCAATTTATTGTAATTGGAAATATCGGTAGCAACAATCCCTTTCTGGTTTTGCAAACCGGCTGATACATAAAATGTTGACCGGTCTGTACCTCCACTTAAGCTTATTTCATGCGAATACCGAAGCGCAGAATTATTAAAGATGGCTTTTTGCCAGTCTGTACCCTTACCCAATGAATTAACATCAGGAAATAAAACACCATTTCCGGCGGCAACGGAACTTTCATTCCTCAGTATGGCATATTGTGTTGCATTCAGCAGGTTAAGCTGATTTGCCGGCGACGAAGTACCATAAAAGCCGTTATAACTTACGAGAGGTTTTCCCGACCTTCCCCTTTTTGTGGTTACCAGTATTACGCCTCCGGCTGCACGTGTACCATAAATAGCAGATGAGGCAGCGTCTTTCAATACTTCGATAGACTCGATGTCCGACTGGTTGAGATAGCCAATACCTCCTGCATCAACAACCACCCCATCAACCACCCATAACGGATTGTTATTGTTAAAAGTGGTGATACCGCGAATACGGATGGTAGAAGCCGAACCGGGTTGCCCTGAATTTTGCATAATAGTTACGCCGGAAACACGCCCCTGAAGAGCCTGTTCGATACGACCATTAGGTACATTCTCAAGGTCTTTGGCTTTCACACTGGAAATAGAACCTGTTACTACACTTTTTCTCTGTGTACCATAACCCACAACTACTACTTCGTTCAAATTGCCTGTGGCGTTTTGTAAAATTACATTCATAACGCCAGACCTGCCGGCGGTACGCTCTAAGGGAGCCATACCCACCATTGAAAAAACCAACATTGAATTGGCAGATGGAACAGAGAGGCGAAAATTGCCGGTTGAATCGCTGCTGGTACCATTATTGGTTCCTTTTACTGTTATGGAAGCACCCACAGCAGGGTCGCCTGTGGCATTAGTAACTTTTCCACTTACGGTTATCCCTTGCGACCATAATAACGGAATTGATAGAAGATAAAATAGAAAAAACAGAAATGTACCTTTCTTTAACATAGACAAGCAGTTTTGATTTTATATGAAATGTGACAAAGTAATAATGCCTCTGACTACAATTTGTTCAAAGTTCATACAAATTTGTAGTACTTCCTCTTATTTAATAATATTCAGCTACCTAGTATAGGTATTTCCTATAACCACAGAGTAGAAGCCAGAGTAGAAGAAGAGGTTAAAAAACTGGTCGAACTGCTGACGGCTAATAAGCATATAAACGAATCACTTAACACTAATTTATTTCAGGTGATTTTATGAACATAAAAAGAACTTTTCAGGTCTTGAGAAAGTTTCATCAGTTTATGCACTCATTTAAGCAGTTCATACATGCTGGCATCAAACTATCGCATTTGTGGATGAAATTTGATTTATCAAAAACAAAAGATAAACAATGAGAAAATTATTAGCATTTGCATTATTTGCAACATCAATCGTAAGCTGCGGTACAACAGATCAAAAAAGAACTGATTACAGCGTTAATGAAACTTCATCAAAGGCAGAATGGAAAGGATCGGCACCCGATCATTTTCACGTAGGATCTTTTAAAGTAACAGGCTCCTTAACTGCTACCAGTGATGGAAAAGTTACCGGAGGCGACTTTGTAATTCCGATATCGTCTATACAGGATTACGATTTGCCAGACCCCGTAAGGCAAACTTTGCTTGAAGATTTAAAAAGTCCTAACTTTTTTAACATCGTTACACACCCAAATGCAAAGTTTCACGTTACCAAAGCAGAACCTTACGCAACTACCGACACAAGTGCTGTAAAAGACGCCAATTACATGCTTACAGGCGATTTCAGCCTGATTGGTCAAACACATTCAATTTCATTTCCGGTTAAAGTAAACACCTCCTCAAATGAATTGTCTGCGGAAGCAAAATTTAATATAAATCGCAAGCAGTGGGGTATGAATATTTATGGCGATCCGTCCAAACCTCTTTATATTTTGCCTGATGTAAATATTCACCTTACCGTTCATGCTGCTAAACATACTTTAGCCAAACTCTAACGCGTAGCATTGGCTATCAGCCGTCAGCTATCAGCTATCAGGAGGAAAGCTTATCAGTTTTTGATTTCCTGACACCTGATAGCTGATAACAATACACACAACATTTATACTTGACACCATACTTTAATACAAATAATAATAGCAATGACAAAAATAATTATTAATCCATGGCAGTGGCAGAATAATTTTGGATATGCACAGGCAATAGAAGTGAAAAATAACACAGGTACATTGTATTGTTCGGGGCAGGCGGCTATGAATGCAGAAGGAATGCCTGTAACCGGCAACATGAGCGAACAAATAAAGTGTAGTCTTGATAATCTTCATCAGGTTATCAAGCAAGCTGATTATGATACTTCAAATATTGTTCGGCTTAATTTCTACACGACATCAGTTCCCTCTTTTTTTGAAGCGTACGGTACACTCATTGAATGGATGAAGCAGCAGGGTTGCACACCATCATGTACGCTTGTGCAGGTGGCTGCACTGGCTTTTCCTGAATTGAATATTGAGATTGAAGCGACAGTGGTGAAATGATTTAACGTGAATACTTGATTACTTTAAATGTAAGTCATTGAGTTAAGAAAATTCAGTAAAAACACTGAGTGCAAAGTGAGGCTGGTAGCCCATCCCCTCCTCGGAGGGGCGGTTTGAGCCGAAGGCTCAAACAGGGGTGGGTTTGACTGTGAGCAGGCTGCAACTACCACCTGAAACGCTCACCAACAAGCACAAATTTATTACACCCGTTAGCACGCTGCCCCGTATACCCACCCCCGTTATGTCCTACGGACATAACGTCCCCTCCGACGGAGGGGGATGGCCGACCGCCACCTTCACTTTGCACTTAATTTTTTCAATTAAAGCTTAACTTAATTCCATTGCCCTAACGGGACTCGCTGCTGACAAAACACTATCTCATTGTTATTTAAAATAAGGTCATGACTATGTCATTAAACAAGGAACGGCTTGAAACTGAATAAAACTCTAAAGCATCATCAATTATTTATAGGCAGCTTATTGATAAACAATCAAGATACTATAATGATTTTAATCCACAATTCACGTTAATTTTAAGGCTATTGCAGCCTGCTGCCCATTGGAGTTTGCATCATAACAGTAACTTTCTCCCCAGGAAAAACAAATCTCCGGCTCATCTGTTTATCTTCATCTTTCAAACAACAACATTATCAGTGAAAGATCAACGATTAACACATAAAGTGGCATTGGTTACAGGCGCTTCCAAAGGCATCGGGAAAGAAATCGCTATAACATTGGCAGCAGCGGGAGCAACAGTGATCGTAAATTATAACAGTAGTAGATCTGAAGCTGAAGCTATTGTATCATCAATTAAGGCCGATGAAGGTCAGGCGTTTGCTATACAGGCAGATGTTTCAAAAGAAACTGACGTAAAGGATCTGTTTCAACAAATTACAGATTTCACAGGAACAGTGGACATATTGGTCAATAATGCAGGTGTAGGTCCTATAAAGCCGTTTCTGGAACTCACCCTTGCCGATTTTCAGCAATCCATTAATATCAACTTAACTTCCCACTTCATTGTTACACAGGCTGCACTGCCAGCAATGATAGAAAAGAACTTTGGACGCATCATCAATATCTCTTCAATAGCCGCGCAGTTAGGTGGTGTTATCGGTCCGCATTATGCTGCCGCTAAAGCAGGGCAAATAGGTTTAACACATTCCTATGCGGCCTTGCTGGCTAAATATGGCGGAATCACATCCAATGCTATAGCACCGGCACTTATTGAAACCGATATGATCAAAAATAACCCGAATATAAAACCGACGATCATTCCAATTGGCCGTTTTGGTCAGCCTGAAGAAGTAGCCGACATTGTATTGTTGCTGGCTACCAACGGATACATCAACGGTCAAACCATCAACGTAAATGGCGGATGGTATATGAGCTGATCCATATACCTGGTTATGGAACTTATTTTACTGTATAGCCGGTTGCTGCCTATCCTGAAAAAGTGCCGGCACCTTCTTACTCATTCGTATTTCACAGGCTACCTGTAATAGCCCTCTAATTACTGTTAAGTTGCCAACTTAACCGACGTGCTTTTTTTACAGGCTTTGTCAGGAAGTAAAAATACCGGACTTATATAAATACCAATTTTAAATTTTTAAGTTTCTTAATTCAATATTCCAGCCCGAATTACTGTTGTGCGTTCGTGCTATCGTCGTACAGGTATCTTATTTTGTGATTATGGCTTTTCTATGTCCATGTTCTTTATTAAACCATCCTTAATAGTATAGATGTGTTTTACCATTCCATCAAATAACACGTTTCCTTGCAGGTCTTTCGCTATTTGATGCACTTCAACTTCTATTTGTTCATTTTGTCTTTCCTTAAAACCAACTGGCTGAACATTTGGGTCTAACTCTTTCCATTGCCTTGTCCAATAGTTTCTTACTTCATCATGTCCTTTTACATATCCACCTTCCCAACCATTTGCCCATTGTACATTTGGATCCAGTATTAAAAGAACTTTGTCAATATCCCTTAAGTTGAAGGCAGAATATGCCTGACTGATTAAGTGTTCGTATTGCTTTGTCATGATGCTTATTTAAAAACTAAAACATGTTCTACTGTCTGGCTTCAGGCGTCACATTGCATAACTTGTTATACAAGCGCAACACACTCTACCGATATTAAGATTCCCGCCGGAAAAGGCATTACCTGAGGAGTGCTTCTGGCGGGAGCATTTTCCGGAAAAACTTCTCCATAAACTTTATTCAGTATACTGAAGTCATTTCCTGAAACCATAAAAACAGTTGTCTTTACAATTTTATTCATACTACTTCCGAGTTCTTCAAGAATTGTTTTTATGTTCATAAAAGATTGCATCGCTTGTTCCTCAAAGCTGTCACTTAGCTTGCCGGTGATTGGATTAAAGCCCGGAGTGCCCGATATAAATATAAAATTATCAGCAATAACTGCCTGGGGAAATACTTCCGTCATTCTTGGTATTTTTGCTGTGTTGAAATTTTGTCTGGCCATCTCTTCTATATTTTTAGTAAAACAAAGTGTTGAATAAGGTAGCGCAACTAACGTAGACGGCAGGTGGGAAATAGCACTCCCTCTGCCGATAACCGCAGCTCAATTTATAAATAAAAGTTCATAGATTCATTTGCTGCCTGGCCTGCTCTTCTATTAAGACAAAAACTTCACTTCCTTAAGGGCATCAGTGCTCCGGCCAGTCATCAGTTCTGAATGGAACTGCAGGCAATCCATCTTTATTTTCCAGGTTGGTAACAGGATAATTTGTAAAAGCATATCGCACGGCTAACGGCTTTTTTACTTTTGGTGATGACACCATTATGGTATTGTTGACAATAGTTGCTGCGGCGGGATAAACCTTTTTATCTGCACCTGCAACGGTAAAAAATGCCGGTGCCCTGCCATCGTTGGTTTGCAAACCACTTCCGATACTTTCAGGATTAAAATGAATGATAGCCTTGTTTTTATCTAATTCAATGTAGTCGTAATGCGGACCTTTGTATGTAAGCTCCAACATGCCATATGTTCTGTTCAGTGCTGTTTTAGCCAGGCGTACGCCAATCGGTTTTTTATTTTTTGGATGAAGATTCCGGGCTTCGCCTATATCCATCGTAATTATCATGCCTGTGTTTTCCAGATGAGAAATGTTTTCCTGTGCTTCTCTGAAGAAAGCATAGTCGGCAAGGGTGCTGTCTTCTTTGTCATAAAAAAATGGTGCAACCTGCACATAGTAAAATGGCAGATCACCTTGTGCGAAATTCTGCCGCCAGCTTTTGATCATGGCCTGTGTAAGGCGGGTATAACTTTCTCTTTCCATGCGGTTGCTTTCACCCTGGTACCAGCAAAAACCTTTGATGGAAAGGTTGATGAACGGGTTGATCAGGGCGTTGTACAATAAAAAAGGCCGGGTAACCTTTTCAAACGTAAATCCGCCATTGATGATTTCTTTCGATTTCGGACTGTTAAGGTAGGGTAGGAGGTAAACACGGTTTAGCATGGTATCCCCCGCAAGCACATCCTGCGGAACAAATGCCTGTGCAGCGGAAGCCCCGATACCCGAAAATATCAAACCTATAGGGATGTTCAGTTTAGTGTATAGCTCTTTACCAAAGTTGTAACCTACCGCGCTGAATTTTTTAATAGTCTCCGGAGTGCACGGTTCCCATTTGCCGCTGATATTTTTAATGGGCGATGCACTGAAATTCAACCCCGCATTCATTATCCTGATGTTGGGATAATTGGCTGCTGCAATTTCTTTTGTTGAATCGGTCACTTCTTTCATACTGAACTGCATGTTCGACTGGCCGCTGCAGAACCATACATCGCCGATGAGGAGGTTGGTTAATGTTACATTTTCACCATTGCCGGCGATGCTCAGTTCATGCGTGCTGAAATCATTTTCTCTGGCCAGTGGCATCGGCAGTATGCCTAAAAAACTGCTGTCTTTGCCTGCCGTAACAATCAATGCCTCACACCAATCTGCCTTGATGGTAACATTGCCGCCGGCAACGGCCCTGCCCCATACTTTCAAAGGTTTGTTCTGTTGAAGTACCATGTTGCTTTGCAAAGCATCTGCAAATCTTAATGATGATCGTTGCTGCGCAATAACCACTGGTAGTACGATCGCAACAAACAGGGCAGTAAAAATTATCTTTTTCATATTTATAGTGTAAGCCTGACTTAGGTTATGTTAATTGTATCTGTAAGCCATCCGGATGTTTTTTTTAACCACGGAGGAAGAGCCGAGGTGTCACGGAGGTCCACGGAGAAGGCTCCTTCGTGGTACCTCGGCTCTTCCTTCGTGGTTAAAAAAAACTTATATGTTAGTTATTGCCTTTCATTAGCAGCCTTAAAATTGGTAAGCCTGATGGTTCTTATGCCAAACTGGGGAATGGTGAGGTTCACCGTCAGTGCTTTTGAAGCATTTTTTACTGCAGGCAAATGCGCTCTCTTCATTCCGTTCAATTCAACCAGGTCGATGCTGTCAGCGGTTCCATCAAAAGATATATCCTGCCGGGCGGGTGTGTTTTGCGCATTAAAGACTCGTATAAGCAAATCATTACCTTCCATCAGGATAGCGGCTGTTTCCAGTCCTTCTCCCGCAAAATGTACCAGCGATTTTTTGTTATCTTTTATGGCTGCTGCCGATTGAAAGATGGTTGTTATCATCGGGTTGTTCCATCCGGTATTGGATGTCCATACGTTATTTTTATCCCACCGGCCTTCATGCGGCAGGATGGCGTATTCAATTTCTGTTGGACCGGTGATGGAATAATTCCTGCCCCACAAACCTACACCCGAATATTGTGTGGTTAATGCCAGCGGAAAGTTTTGCGCATGAGCGTAGCTGGTAGTAAACCTGCTGAACAAAGCCAAGCCTAATTTTGATGTTGCATCCGTTACATCTACCCAATTCAGCAAAACATTGTTCTTGATGCTGTCCCATCCCTGAAAGAAGGTATTGGCCAGTTTACTTTCCGTTACATCGAACGGTGCATTCTTATACACCTTTTGCTGGGCCAGGTTCAACGGGAACAAGGTCAGCAGCTTATCGCTGTCATTATAAAATGCTTTGCGGTTGTCTTCGCTTTTGTATCCGCCGGTTTGTTTATAGCTGTTACCGATACCCGGATTCCCATTCCAGTCGATCCTGACCCTCAGTTCGATGACCGGTTCATCCTTCAACAAGGTAATGGTTTGCGTGAATGGTTGTTTATTGATGAATCCTTTGATCTGAAGCTTGCAGCGGGCAAGGCCGTCTTCAAGAATGGTAACGGTGGCAGGTTGCTGTGTACTGGAAAAATAGCTGCTGTCTTTATAAAAATAACCCCTTAGTTCATTAAAGCTTCTTTCATTGTTTTTGTCAACAAACTCTTTGTGGCCCAGGGTTTTGGCAACCAGACTTTTGATGGTACCCCCTTTAGCCACATCAATGATCATGCTGTATAAATTTGTTTCAATCTTGTAGTTTCCATCCTGCTGCAAGTGAATGCTATTTCCGTGTGCAACGGCACCCGGTTGGTTTTTAAGTTGATAAGTATTGTACCCGGTTGCAGGAACATTCGCCTTAAAAGTGATTTCTTTTATGCCATCATGCTGCATGATTTGCGATGGAACCTGCCGGCTATTATTATCAGCAACAAAAGTATTTGATTCATCAAAACCAACAGGCAGGATTGCTTTTACATATTCATTCCTTTCAACACCAAGTGTATTAAAGACGCGGACAAATGTATCTCCTGATGACTCACCGCCAGACAGGGCCAGCATCGATTGCTGTATGGCACTATCTGCGATGCTGTCTGCTGTTGTGGTCCATGCCTGCACTTTATCTATCCAGGTATTTCCTCTCTGGCCGTTGTAGGGCACTATCCAGCAATCATGGTGCTGTGCCAGTAGGAGGCCCCTCCAGGCTTCATCGAAAGCTGTGGCCGGCCAGTCTGTTCCTTTGTACGCTTTTGCCATGGCTGCCAGCTTTTCTGCCGTCACGATCTTGTTTTCGGATACCCTTACCTGTGAGGCGAATTTCTGTAAAACCTGTGCGCCCCATACCAGGCTAACCTGTAC
>CAXTDO010000052.1:0-14816 GCA_964242315.1 uncultured Flavihumibacter sp. | reverse complement strand
TTGAGTTCAATTGCAAGACATCGTTGGTACATTAGTTCCTGAAATCCAGGGCCAATGGTATTATGCACTTTCATTGCACATCCAATTATGGAATATGTGAGATCATCTTTCTTCATCACAAAAAATAAGAATTAAAAATATCCTTATTTACAACATACCAAACACGTTCATTTCTTCTAAAAACACCGTGATTTCACTGCACAAAATTCCGTAAATAATTCCTAATCCTGTAAATCCTGCTTTACCCATCAACAAAATTCTGTAAATCACTTTTAATCCTGTAAATCCTGCTTCACAATCGATATGTAGGCCGTGGATATCCTGGTTGAAATGCGGAAAGGCTGTTAACTACCATGGTGCAACCGGAAGTGATTGAGATTGCTTCTATCGCGTCTGCAACCAGCTTTGAAAGCATCTCAGGTGTTGTTTGCACACGGGCATTTATAAGTAATGAAGCGGATGACGACAGGTCACCTTCCGGGCCTGGCTCTATAAGTTGCTGAGTAGTTGAAGTGAATGAAATCTTTTCCGAGTCATTAAGCAGGAATTTCAGATGGCCGATAGCAAAATGTTGTTCAGTAATCTTTTTATAAATCAGGTTTATAAGATCATATGTATCTTTTAAAGCGGAAGATGCTGAATAAATTTCAAGATCCTCGTCGAGCCATGCAAGCATAGCCTCACCTGCACCGTATACATCATAGTTTATATCCAATGAAGAAAGTGTGTTAGCAGGAGATTCATTATTCAACGCGTGCATCCATTGGCCAATACTGCCGGCATTTAAGGAATTTTGAAAGATCAATGTTTTATGACTGTAAAGTTCATTCATCATTTCATTTAAATCTTCAAGCTCGCTGGCATTCATCAAATCAATTTTATTAACGATAATAATACCGGCTTCTTCCAGTTGTTTATTAAAGATGTAGGTAACAGATTCATCGAATGATGTAGCATTTCCTGATAGTAGCATTTGTAACAGTCTGGCATCAGCGAAAGTAGACACGGTTACATCAGTACCAGGTCTGTAACGCAGCAGCGGTTTCATTACCGTAGCAACAATATCAGTGCAGGAGCCAACTGATTCGGCAAATATAACTTCAGTTTGACAGGCGTTTATAAGCGACTCGATATTATTATTCAAGTCGTTGTAATTGCAACAAAAGCACCCATTGACCACCTGCCGTGATAGAATACGAAGGCTTTTAAAAAATTTGCTGTCAACCAGTTTTATTCCCTGGTCGTTTGTTATCACACCAGCCCTGATGCCCTGGTTCATGAGAACAGATACCGCCTGCAGGATAGCGGTAGTTTTACCGCTTCCAAGAAAACCACTTAAAAGATGCACTTTCATAGAATAATTTTATCCTGGTGTTAAGTTACGCATTGAATTGCAGTGGCTGATTTTGTAAGTATTTTTTTAACCACAGAGGGCGCAGAGGAGGAAACGCAGCGGGCACGGAGGATTTCCTCTGTGGTTAAAAAACTGGTCAGAAAGGATGGCAGGTAATACGTCACTTTAGAATTAACATAGCACCTTCTTATAACACACGCAATCTTCTTCACACTTCTTGTCGGGAAGCAGTACCGGATATCCCAGCACTAACTCTTCCGGCAATGCATTTCGAACTTCATCGATGATTACTTCAAAAGTAAAATCATCTTCAGTTGATTGTCTGCCTTTTGACAGGTGTATGATTTTTTTATTCCCTGCAGCCAGACCTTTTAACTGGCGCTGGAGGTAGGACTGAATACCACCGCTTCCATGAAGATAGGTGGTAGCGGTACCTGCCATAGTATCTTCCAGCACCTCCTTCTTTCCATTCCTCATAATATAACGGAAGGATGCTACCGTATCCTTTTTAATCTTCATGCTTTCAGCTCTTTACCTCTGACGATAATTTTTGATACTGTTATTGCTCCATAAACGGTTTTTAAAATTGGCTTTCCGGCTTTAACTGTAACAGTGCCAAAGCCGGTGGCTGTTGAGATAAAACTGGTGAAGTCGCCGATCTTTGAGTCAACATATAACACACTATCTACTGCGTCATAACGAATGCCGGTCAGTCCCTGTATCAACCCGTAGCTCGACATTGCCCTGGCATACCAATGTCCGCATTCATATTCATTGAATGGGTTGCGTATCCGTCCATCATACCTGTCGCGGCAGGTACGCACCACTTCTAATCCCTCTTCAACATTACCCATCAGCATAAGGTGCGAAGCTACCTGGTATTCGATGCCTGTCCATACTTCATCACTGTAAACGAATGGCAAAGACAGCTTGCCACCTTTGGGCCAGGTGCAGAGCAGCAGGCCACCTTCGTTGCCCAATGCATAAGCCGGACGTTGCGGGTTGGCATGATCGCTCAGGTCGTTTTTAAGATTGTATTTGTGTATGGATAACAGGTGGCTCTTTATTTTTTTAGCATCAATAAATTCAGGCAGGCCGCACACTGCGCCAATCCACGCACCTAGTACCCCATCACTCAAACATCCTGATCCATACTGGTATTTCGGGCCTTCCTGCTGCATGATCTTTCTCGCTTCTTCAGAGTATGCGCCGCCAAAGGACTGGGCTGTTGCAGGGTCGGGCGCGTTGAGATTTTTATATTCTATATCCTGAAAAAAGTATTCACCGTTATATAATTTTGTTTCTGCGTATTGCCTGCCTTTTGTTAGGAGATCGAGATATTTTGAAGTATCCTTTTTGAGGAAGTTACCCATTTCCACGGTGGCTTTTAAAGCGCCCAGGTAAAAGCTGGTGCACATTCCGTCAGGTCCCCAGAATTCGATATCATAAGTATTGTGATGGGGTTCTTCTGCTATGCCTTTACCCTTCGGATCCCAGGTGCTGATGCAATAGTCCATACTCTTTTTCAACATAGGATAGATTCGTTTCAGCCAGTCGGAGTCGCCACTGATGCGCCAGTCGCGATACACTTTCATAATGCCACCTAACTGTCCATCGGCTGCCGCATGAAAATCGTGCTTCAGGTTACTGACAGGCAGGTTAGCCCTGAACTGCTGGTGGCCCTCTACATTCTGATTTTCACAAAATTCGGTATTGCGTAAAGTTCTTTCAAGATTAGGAAATAAATGAGGAATAGCCTGCGCATAGTTCCATACGTGCGTGCAGGAGCCATGACAGCAGCCGCTATTATCGCCACAGCCTTCCCAGCTCCATAACCGTCCATCATACTGGCGCAGCACCGTAGGCGATTTAATGATGGTAAGGTTGGCAGCAACAGCTTCCATTACCTCGGCAGGCAGCGTGCTGGAATAAAAAGCGTTTGAAAACAGCGTGGTTTTTTTGTTGAGGTCAGTATAATTATTCAACCAATAATCTGCAACGTCTTGTAAACCGGCAAACCGGCTGCTGTACCAGGGTTTATAATGTACCGATGATGATGACTTGCCAGTGCTAACACCCAGATCAGCAGGACCGGAACAACAACCGGACTCAGGATCGCATTTTTTCTTGTCGTCGGTTACCGCTTCACCCACTTTCAGATCGGTATCAGGAACGTACCAGGCCATCATCAGCCTGATGGTTTTTGAAGCGCCGGGCAACAACGCAAACGGAACATATAAAGAGGCGCCGGGAGCGTCTTTCTCTACCGGGTCAACAGCTTTGATAAGTCCATCCCTTACGGTGTTCCAGGCCATCGTCAATGGGTCCCACCATCCGCCACGAAACCAGCAGTGATCCACTACTGTATGATCATCATCAGTATAAATAGCAAAGTCGCCTTTCAGAAATGGCTTCTCTGTAGTGCCTTGCTGACTCAATATAAAACCGTTTTTTATTTTTTTGATGCTGTTGACGGCAGGCCTCTCCGACGCCATAAAATTTTTAGTGTTGTAAGAAAAGACTGCATCAAGCGTTGTTGTTCCTGAGTTTGTAAACCGATATTCCAGTGCCCCTGCAGGCAGACTTGAATTGTCTTCATCAGTTGGAATAAAAGGGCTCCATGCGTTGATCTGCACACGTAGCGGCAGGTCTGCATCATTGAGTTTTATAGTTGCGTAAGGGAATGTTGTTGTAAACGTTGCTTCCTTAAATCTTGGCAATCCGAAGGTAGTGCCCGCCGCGCCGTTGCCGGTGCCTCTTTGTCCGAAGAATTTCCATTTTGGAACCGGGCCTTCAATAATTTTTGCGCCATTCTTCAAACCCTTAATATGAATTGCGGCAAACATTCCGGGTTCATTAAAAACATCAGGCTTATTACGTACACTCATATGCGAAATAGCCCCGGTGCCTTCAATACAAAACATACCGGCACCCAGGCCACCAATGGGGAAAGCAAGCCTGTTAAGATATTCTGCTTTGTAAGGTGCATTGTATTTTCTTTTGGGGAGTGGAGCTTTTTTCTTGTCCCGGACTGATTCAGCCGGAGTAGCTGCATTCAATAACTGATTGGGAATGGTGGTGCCGATACCTCCAATAGTAAGGGCTTTAAGGAAAGAACGGCGCATGAATTTATCTGGCATCGTTGATATTTGCAAAAGTGATAATTAAAAGAAACACTTATAAAGTTAGCCCGTACAATTCAAACAAACCATAATTTGCATTTAAAATCAACCCCAAATGATTTTAACGAAAAGCTTGTCCCGAACAATAGTATTATGTATACTAGCCATCAGTATTTCCAATAATATTTATAGCCAGTATTTCGCATCAAATCCTCCTTCATCAATAAGGCCGGGCAATACACGAAGTACCGTTGCAACAGTTAAACAATCTCAAAAGCAGTTGGCTATCACCAACCTGCGTGTAAGGGATACCAGCACGATACATGTTTATCAAACATGGAATATGTATCTGTACAAACAATCCGGTTATAAGGTTCCCCAATTATATACCCTTTCGGGAAGTGATACGGTACCCGTTAGCAATTACGATGTTACCTGGAGCTCCGGTGATGCCTCTATAGCCGGTATTACAAACAATGTTCTGACAGCCAATAATGTCGGCAGAACGTTTATAACCGCTTCGCTTGACGGACAATCAGTTGCTGTTCCGCTTCAGGTAAATGGCCCGATAAGGCCGGTGGAATATGAGAGTAACATCGATCCTTTTCTTACTCAACCTGCCACCGGTTATACAAGCCTGGTACCGGTGGTGGTTATTTGTTACATACCCACACCTGATGGCATAAACGTAAATACCGGTGAAGCCGGCTTTGCACCTATACCCTCTCAAACCATCAGCGACCTAAAGAATCATATAAAAAAAATAAGCAGGCATACGAAGTTTTCGCTGGAAGAAGGCAGCAAATTCAGGGGCTATAAAAACCCGGCTGCCATACCTTATGTCGGATACAAAATTGTTGACTATATATTTGTTTATGAGCCTGTGCCAAGAGGTTTTAACGATCCCGGCAGCTCTGCTTTTTTTGGTGATTATAATAGTATTGTAACAAGGTTCAACGGTAAGAAATATGTTGACACCCTTGGTGTGAAAGAATTTTGGCTGATGGGATATCACCAGGGAGAGATAGTACCGGCAGAATCAGATATGTCGAGCCCCACAACCGGTGACATTTCTAACAGCTATCGCTTTCCGGACGATTTGCCGATATACTCAAAAACCTATGTGTTATACAATTACAATTATACGAGGGAAGGCAACGAATCAACCCATAATCATGGTCACCAGATCGAGTCAATGGTAGATTATGTTGCCACAAAGCAGGATGGCAATAGCGCTCTTTTCACTTTCAACTTCAGAGGTTACGGAAACTTTATATCTCCTATCGGCAGATGCGGCGATACCCATCATCCGCCAAACACCAATATAGATTATGACTATTATAATTTTACTATGGTTGCCAGCGATATTATGGATTGGAAACCTGGAGGGGGCGTTCAAACAATGGTAAATGCCAACACCTGGGGTAATATAAACTATAACTGGCCCGCAGGTACCACACCAAACATTGAATCTAACTGGTATATCTTCTGGATGCAAAGCTTACCGGGCCAGGGTAATCAGATACCGTACAATACGAGGGTGATGACCAACTGGTGGCAATTCCTGAGTACCTGGGATAGTTCTACCTCTTCAATTGGTTTGTACAGGAATGTTGCCTTACCTATCAGGCTTCCGTCTTTCAGCGCTTATAACAGTGGAAACGTTAATGACCTGAAATGGGAAATTGCAGGAGATGGCAACACGGCTTATATTGAAGTGGAACGTAGCGGAGACGGAATTAATTTTGTTTTGATAGATACTGTTTCTTTTATTAGCAATATAATGTTGCAGCGCTATACTGATAATTTGCCATTAACGGGTCGCAATTACTACCGGTTAAAGATCATGGATAAAAATGGAACATTCGTGTACTCCTCCGTTGCATTGGTAGACAGGAATGCAGCTATAAGAATCCGTGTTTCACCAAATCCGTCTAAAGACATCATAACTATAACCGGACTGGCAGCAAATCGTGAAAATACTGTGGAGTTGATTAATCTTACAGGAAGCCGTGTGTTTTTTTCAAAAACTACCCAGGCAGTGAAAACCGTTAATATGAATACACTACCTGCAGGCATGTATGTACTGAAAATTGTTAGTGATGATGTAACTGTTTCTAAAAAAGTAGTAAAGCAGTGAGTATTGTTACGCCTTCCTTTATGAGTTTTCTTTAACCTCAGTGGAAAAGCCGCATTAAAAGCAAAGATTATTAAATTTAACAGAGGATATCAGTCAGAAAAATACAGTGCACCGCACACAGAAGCAATGAATACAAAAAACAAAACACCACATTTAAACGAAGTAGATAAATATATTACCGGTTTCCCGGAGGAAGTGCAAATTTATTTAGAGCAACTCAGGGCTACAATTATTAAGGCTGCTCCCGGCGCGGAAGAGGTAATCAGTTATCAAATGCCTGCTTATAAGTATCATGGAATGTTGGTGTACTTTGCAGCGTATACAAATCATATTGGATTTTATCCCACACCGTCAGCAATTAAACTATTTCAAAAAGAACTGTCGGTTTATAAAGGCGCAAAAGGTTCGGTTCAATTTCCGCTCGACAAACCCCTTCCACTTGAGCTCATCACTAAAATTGTATTATTCAGGATGAAAAAAAACCTGGAAAAAGCGGAAATGAAAGAAGAATTAAAAAGTAAAAAATAATAAAAGATGTAAACATGGCAACTGGTGATAATCGGTAAAGTACAATCACTAATTTCACACATGCAACATAACATTCTGAAGCAACAATTTCTATTAAGGAACGATATAACATATTTGAATTTTGGAGCTTTCGGTGCTTGCCCGAAGCCTGTTTTTACACAGTACCAACAATTTCAATTAGAGCTGGAACAGGAGCCGGTAAATTTTTTTCGTGTTAAAGGGCCGGAATACCTGAAAGCAGCAAGAATTGCATTGGCAAACTTTTTAAATTGTAAGGCCGATGATGTTGTATATGTAACTAACCCATCGTACGCTGTTAATATCATTGCCAAGAGCCTTGACTTAAAAGCCGGCGATGAAGTGCTGACTACCAACCTTGAATATGGTGCATGTGACAGAACATGGAAATATTACTGTGGTAAAAAAGGCGCCAGCTATATTCGCCTGAAGATTCGTTTTCCTTTGCAATCAAAAGAAGATTTTATCGATCAGTTTTTGAGTGGTATCACTGAGAAGACCAGGATGATTTTTATCAGTCACATTACCAGTTCAACAGGTTTACGATTACCCGTAGAAGAGATATGTGCCGTTGCAAAAGAGAGGGGTATTTTTACATTTGTAGATGGTGCTCATGCGCCCGGTCAGCTCGATGTAAACCTGGCTACTCTACAAGCGGATATGTATACCGGCGCCTGTCATAAATGGATGCTAACACCAAAGGGCTCTTCGTTTTTATACGTAAAAAAGGGACTGCAGCATTTGTTTGACCCCTTGATGATTAGCTGGGGTTACGAAAGTGATCATCCTTCGTATTCCAGGTTTTTAGACTATCACCAGCTACAAGGCACCAGAGACTATTCGGCGTTCCTTACTATACCTGCGGCCATACAATTTATGGAAGAAAATAATTGGAGTACTGTTAACAGGGAATGCCAACATATCACTCAAAAAAATGCAGAACGATTTTGTACGTTGGTGAATGCCATACCGCTTTGTCCCGTAACGGATGATTTTATTTTACAGTTATACAGCATCCCGATAACCACCAATACACCGGAAAAATTATATAACCTATTGTATGAAAAATATAAAATACAGGTCCCCGTAATGTTGCATGAGGATAAAACTTATTTAAGGTATTCTATACAAGCTTTCAATAGCAACGAGGACCTGGATAAGTTATATGAAGCTTTGAAAGAAATAGAATTATGAAGTAGTTTCTTTTATTTAAAATTATATGAAAACAGAAGAGTTAAAAAACCTCGAGGCTCCGCTTAAAGAGAGGTACCGCGAGCATCCCGAGTCAGCCATGATCACTCTTAAAGCGGAAGGGAAAATCGGAGCAGGTATTTCGTGTAAAATTGAAACAGGTAAAGCGTTGGTTGAAGCCGGGCTTCATCCAGCTACCGGGGGCGATGGCATGATGGTATGTTCGGGTGACATGCTTCTTGAAGCGTTGGTGGCTTGCGCGGGCGTTACATTGCAGGCAGTATCAACCGCGATCGGTGTTGTAATAAAGGATGGCATCATCAAAGCAGAAGGAGACCTGGATTTCCGTGGAACGTTGGGTGTTTCAAAAGATGTTCCCGTAGGATTTACAACAATACGTCTTTATTTTAACCTTGACACGGAAGCAACAACTGAACAACTTCAAACTCTGGCAAAATTAACAGAGAGGTACTGTGTTGTGTATCAAACGCTGGTCAAAGGGGTAATAGTGGAAACATCTTATCATAAACAGTAAGGTCGTAATATCTGACAGGACAAATGTACACTTTCATCAATAACGAAGCTAGTTGCAACCGGAGTTAGTTAAAATCAAAAAAAGAGTTGCCTGGTATAATATGATCGCCAATTTGTTCTGGTCAGTTATACACCTTACTCCTATCTCGGTTTTTTGTTACACTTATATGAATTCAACACTATTTTATATATTTCTAATCACAAGCCTGCTACCGGTTTTACTGCCATATTCTTTTTTTAACACTATTCAATTAAGCACATCAACAGCCGTTTATAAAAAGATCGGTGTAAAATTTATCAATAAGTTTACCCAAAATGGCGATGTTATAAACAGGTTGATAAGAAAGACATATCCTCAATACAAAGTTATCTCAACAAAAAGGTCTTCTGCTGCAAAACTTATAAGGCAAACCTATATGTTTGAGAAATTCCATTTTATGATGTTTTTGTTCTTTGCAATGGTATCCTTCTATGCTTGCATAGAAAACTGTTTTATATGGACTGTGGCTATATCAATTTCCAACCTGTTATATAATGTATATCCTAATTTGTTACAGCAGTATATCAGGATCAGGTTAACATCAGGCATAAAAATAAAATAATGCGGCCAAAAATTTTAGTCTATTTTACTACGTTACTCTTTCTACCTGTTATTGTTTTTTCTCAGGTGCAAAATGAACGAATTACATTACTTAACAATAAAGCATCAATACTTGTCCCAAAGGAACTGTCGAAAATGACCAATGAAATGTGGACTTCAAAGTATCAAAAAAGACCCCGCCCTATCCTTGTTTTGACAGACGGAAACGGAGCAGTTAATTTAATTGGTGACATAACACAGCAGGCTGTGACCGAAAGTCAATTGGAATCTTTTAAAAACTTTCAACTTGCACAATTAAAAAAAAGCAAGCCAGATCAAAAGGTATTGCAGGAAGGAATAAAAACCGTTAGCGGTAAAAAAGTGGGCTATTATAAATTCATGTCCGGTGTTAATGGCCAGAAAGTTTTTAACTATTATTTTTTTACAATCGTTGAAGGAAAAATTTTGTTCTTTACTTTTAACTGCATGGAAAATTTAAAAGCTACCTGGGAAAAGACTGCCGACCAAATCGTAGCTTCACTACAAACAAAGTAACCAATGACCGCTTCAAACGTAATATTAGTATTAACTGCAACCTGCACTGCTTTGATAGCGGGTCTTCTCTATTCTTATTCATGTTCAGTGATGTTAGGTTTAAGATCATTACCTGATCCCGAATTTATTACAGTCATGCAGTCTATAAATAGGGCTATTCAGAACCCTGTATTTTTTATAAGCTTTATGGGCACACTGATATTATTACCGGTTTCAACTTACATGCATTATGCTCAACCTCTATCATCAAGATTCTGGTTACTACTGATTGCAACTATATTTTATCTTGCCGGTGTGTTTTGCGTAACCGCCTTTGGAAACATCCCTTTAAATAACACGCTTGACAAATTTAATTTGCTGAATGCACCTGCGGAGACTATTCATTTACAAAGAATAAACTTTGAAACAAGATGGAATAATTTACATACTGTTCGTACCATTTTTTCTATAATTTCTTTAGTGCTGGTTATTACTAGTTGTGTTAATCCCGGTGCAAAGAATTTTTAACCACAGAGGGCGCAGAGGGCGCGGAGTGCTTCCTCTGCGCTCTTTATGGTTAAAAAAAACTAATCATAAGATCCGCCTCCTTATATTTGATCTGGTGTTCATACAAGCACATCACGTACCAGTTAAATAGTAAAAACAATGCAAAAGATTGCGCTTCTAATAATAACGATACTATCCTTCTTTTCTTCATACTGCCAGCTTATAAGTGATTCTATATTAATCGAAGGGCATTACCGGTCCTTTCATTTTAATAAGCCGCAATCATCCAATACCCGAACATCATTGATCTTCGTTCTTCACGGGTCGGGTGGCGACGGTATTGGCATTATGAAATCTGCCGAAAAACTGGAACTAAAATCACAGAGTGAAAATCTTTTATTAGTATACCCGGACGGCTATAAAAAATTCTGGAATGAATGCCGCAAGGCAGCTACCTCCGCTGCCAATGTTGAAAACATCAATGAGAACGCTTTTTTTAGCGGAATGATTGAATACTTTAAAAGAAATTACCGTATCAATCCAAAGCAGGTTTTTGCAATAGGAACATCTGGTGGCGGCCATATGGCTTACAAGCTTGCCTTAACGATGCCTCAAAAATTTAAAGCTATAACAGCTATCATCGCAAACCTGCCTGAAGCCGGCAATATGGATTGTGCCGAATCAAGAGTACCGATTTCCGTGATGATCATCAATGGAACCAGTGACTCAACAAATCCCTATAACGGCGGACTGGTAAAAATACCTGGAACCAGTTTTGGAAATGTACGGTCAACCGAACAAACGTTTAAATACTGGGCAAGTCTCGATGGTTATACAAATGAGCCGGTAAAGGAAAGCCTGCCCGATACCGACCCTAACGACGGAAAGACCATAGAACGCTACTCCTACAAAGCCGTTAATAAACCTTCTGTGATTCTTTTGAAAGTAATTGGTGGCAGGCATGATTATCCCAACGATATTAACGTATACCTGGAGGCCTGGGAATTTTTTAAGCAGGTGCTTAAAAAATAATAATCCTGTTGATATGCATACAGAAAAACATAAAATGCTCAGTGGCCAGTTGTATAACGCAAGCGATCCCGATCTCATAATGGAAAGACAAAAAGCCCGCCTGTTATTAAAGCAGTTAAATGATTCAGGTGATGATCAACCTGATGTAAGAAAACGGTTATTGAAAGATCTGTTACCATTCCAGGGAGAAAATTTGTGGATAGAACCGCCTTTTTATTGCGACTATGGCAGCAACATAATCATAGGCAGCAAAGTGTATTTCAATTTCAATTGTACCATTTTGGACGTGATGAAAGTTTCAATAGGAGACAATGTGCTGTTTGGCCCGTCGGTGCATATTTATACGGCTCTGCATCCCATAAACTGGAAAGATAGAGCAACGGGACTGGAGTTCGCCAAACCGGTGACGATTGGTTCAGATATATGGTTCGGCGGCGGTGTAATTGTTTGTCCAGGGGTGGTGATCGGTGATAGATCTGTAATTGGCGCAGGTAGCGTGGTAACAAGAGATATTCCTGCTGATGTTTTTGCTGCGGGTAATCCGTGCAGAGTGATTAAGTCTTTGATGGAAGAAGGGTAAGAACCTGATCTTAAACCTATAAGGTTTTAACACGGAGTCCAGACAACAGATCAGGTGCTCATTTCAACTGCTTCTTCAATTCTTCTTTACTGGGAAGATACAGCTTGTATTCTTTGGCGAAAATGGTCTTATTGTCTTCCGGCAAAGTAAACTGCACTACCGCTTTATTTTCCTCCTTGCATAGCACAATGCCGATGGTTGGATGTTCATCCGGAGTTCTTATTTTCCGGTCATAATAGTTAACGTACATCTGCATTTGTCCAATGTCCTGGTGGGTTAATTTACCAATCTTTAAATCCAGCAGAACAAAACATTTCAGCAGGCGGTTGTAAAACACAAGGTCAACATAAAAGGAATCACCTTCGAAGGTAAAACGGCGCTGCCGTCCCTCAAACAAGAACCCCTTCCCCAGTTCGAGCATGAAATGTTCCAGCTTGTTAATGATAGCCGTTTCCAGGTCACTTTCCGAATAGCGGTTGTCTTCTTTTAAGTTTAAGAATTCCAGCACATAATGGCTTTTTAAAACGTCTGTAGGCGCTTCAACAATTTATCCTTCCTGCGCCAATTTTGTTACGCCTTCTTTGTCTTTACTTAACGCTAACCTTTCGTATAGTGCCGAATTGATTTGCCGCTGCATCTCACGTAAAGACCAGTTATTTTTATGGGCTTCTATTTCATAGAACCTGCGTTCCTTCTCATCCTTAAGCTTAAGCAATTGAATATAGTGTGACCAGCTTAATGTAAAGTGTTTGGAAAAATTCTCTAAAGCCTGTGGCAGATCAGATTTCCCAAACACCGTTTGGGAAATTGAAGCCTGATATGTTACGTAAAACTGTCGAAAATATTCAAGGTTGGAAGTTGAGTAACCTTTTCCATATTCAGCTGTTAATTGTTCGCTTAACGAGGTAATGGTTTCTTTGGCATAGGCAGCTCGTTGCCTCCCACCTTGTTGCTCTTCCACGATTATTTTACCGATTTGGAAATAAGTAAATACCATAGTCGTATTCACATTTCGAACAATCTGCTTACGGGCTTCTTCAATTACTGTTTTAACTAATTGAAAAAGAGAACCTTCGGTTGGAGTGTCAAGCATAATAACAAAGTTTATTATATAAAAATAATGATCATTCTTGATGCTAAAAATTTAGGAGTGATTATTAGAATCTACATTTCCCCCGGCTACAAAACCCTCCAACATTACCTTTCTTAAGTTTAAAATACCATTGATCCAATAAGAATAAGGAGCCTGAAAACAATAACAATATTCTCGTTGCACTCCTCAATGGAAGCAATTAATTTTATAGAGCTGTAAGACAAATGCCATTGCGTTTGCTACTTACTTCATAAAAAATAATAAAAATGTTTATACCGATTTTAGGCGCAGTAGTAATTATTTTAGTCTTTTTAGGAATATGTATTGCCCAGGAATATGAAAGGGCAATTGTTTTCAGACTTGGCAGGTTTAAGGCGGTAAGGGGTCCGGGTTTGTTCTGGATTATTCCTATTATAGAACGCAAAATCACCGTTGATATAAGAACAAAAACAGTAACGCTTGAACAGCAGGAAACTATTACCAAAGACAGCGTTACCATTAAAGTGAATGCGGTTCTTTGGTTTAGAATTGTTGACCCCGAAAAAGCGATCATCCAGGTGGCTGATTATAACAAGGCCGTTTACCAGTTCTCCGTTACGGCATTGCGCAATATCATCGGCCAGCATTCTCTTGACGAAGTATTGAAAGAAAGGGAACAGATCAATCAAAAACTACAACAGATGGTTGATACAGCTACTGAACCATGGGGTATCAAGATTGAAATGGTTGAAATGAAAGACGTGGAAATTCCTGAAGCGATGCAGAGGGCCATGGCCCGGGAAGCGGAAGCAATAAGGGAAAAACGCGCCCGCATTGTTAAAGCCGAAGCCGAGTTGGAAGCATCCATCAAGCTCACCCAGGGCGCCAAACAAATGGAAGGAAGTCCTATTGCGTTAGAGCTTCGCCGCATGCAGATGTTATCAGAGATAGGTATTGATAACAACACCACTACAGTTATCCTCGTTCCATCGGAGTTTACAAATGCTGCAAGGAGCTTTACGGAAATGGTGAACAAGAAGCAGGAATAGTATTGAGAACGATCCTGTTTTCTTTAACCACAGAGAAACAGCCAGAGGTAAGAAAGAGGTAACACAGAGGCGTTTTTGTTGCTTGTTTAATGATAACAATACATATTACAATAACATTTAGGTGATAAACATTGCTCATCTTTTTGTTACTGTTAAACATTAGTTTTATGTTCGATTGATAATACCGCTTCGTGGCAGAGGTGCGCAGTGGTAATGGCTCAATTCTAATCAACATAAATTATGAACAAAACGATAAAAGTTTTTCTGATTGCTTTGACATTCCTTCCGGATATTGCTTGCGCACAAAGCACTAACGAATTAAAGACAATCATCGATAATGTAAGTGCTGATGCAATAAAAGGTAACATGAGTTTTCTTGCAGATGATTTACTGGAAGGGCGTCAACCGGGCACAAGAGGATTTTTATTGGCTTCTAAATTTGTAGAGACGCAGTTTATGACGTTAGGGTTGAAACCGGCGATTAATGATGCGTCTTATATTCAGAAAGTGCCTCTTCGGAAATCATGGGTAAATGAAAATGAAAGTGGTTTTACGCTTGTTACAGGCAGTAAGGA
>CAXTDO010000051.1:0-14900 GCA_964242315.1 uncultured Flavihumibacter sp. | reverse complement strand
GTATTCACGTTAACTTAATAACATTGGCCGTTAGGTACTGTATTAAGACTATTTAGCATTTAAAAACGAACATTAATACCCTTTATTCTGCTCCAGCTTGGCGCTGATGTTGGCGTCGATGGCGGTTTGGGGAACAGGGAAAAATTCGTGTTTATCCTGGATGGTATTTCTGGTGCTTTCGAGCAGGCTGTATTTACGTACGCGTTCCACCAGTTTTCCCATGCGTGTAAGTGTGCGGCGCCGGGGCTCTTCGGTGGTTAATTCACGTGCACGTTCATCTAAAATATATTCAAGGGTAACATCGGAAGGAGTTACTGCTTTGGCCTGGGCCCTCGCGCGGATTACATTAATATCCGCAGCAGCACTCTGTAAATCGCCCTTTCTGAAATTGGCTTCCGCTCTAAGCAGGTATGTTTCTGCCAGACGGAACACTATAATATCTTTTGCTGTTCTGCCTGATGTGTTGGTATTGTTCCATGGCTTACCCTCCACTTTGCGAGGGTAAGCATAAATATTTCTCATGGTATCTTCCTGATCGGTTTTTTGTTCTACCTGCTTGCCAAAATAAGTAGATGCGGGATTGTTGTAGTAAAACTTGCGATGCATATTATACTGCGAGTTCCGTATGTCGTTATTCCAATCGCTGTTCCATATCGTATAAAGGTAATAGTTTGTTCCACGAACAGGTCCGGTGCCGCGGCCGAGACTATCTACCACCAGCATCGATCCTCCTGACGGATCTTTGACTCTGCTTAAGAAAGGCCCCCATTGCCTTATAGAGCTGTTACCGCCCTGTGTGCCGCCGCCACCCGCAGTAAAGTTTTCAATCTGCCATACATAAATTGATTCCAGGTTACCGGAACTCCTGTTCTGATTCCCATCAAGAAACAAATCCGCATACACATCGCCCGGCAAATCTTTTCCACTTCCAAAGCGGCCGGTCATGATCTGGTACAAACCGGAATTAATGACAAGCGATGCACTTGCAACGGCCTTATCAAACTGTCCGAGACTTATATACACTTCGCTCAACAGGTGGTCGGCAGCAGCTTTTACAATCCTGCCTTCTTTTGCTTTAGCTACCGTTGTGGGTAACCATTTTGAAGCAAATTCAAGGTCGGCCTGGGCAAACTCATACACCTGCTGCCTGGATGACCGGACGAAATCAGTTTTGGGACTACTGAAAATAGTCTCAACAATAGGCACACCGCCATACGTATTGGCAAGAAGATTATAGGTGTATCCCCTGAAAAAACGCGCTTCGGCAACTGCGGCATTTTTTTCCGCTTCGCTTGCCCATATACTTTGTGTGGAAGGATCTGCGGCGTAATATATAACGGTGTTGGCGCGGATGATCATCTTCGAATAAGCCCAATCCCAGATGTTAACCACCTCTCTTGTTGTAGGATTAAGATAAGAATTGTAATCCTTGTAAAACACAAATTCGCCGCCCGCAGCAGAGGCAATGTCGGTACCGATATAATTCATTATATAAGTCTGATCGTCCATATTTACTTCTTCTCTTGCAGCCTGGTGAAGACCTATCAGGTACGTTTCAAAACCGGTTTTGGTAGAAAGCACTACTTCAGAACTCAGTGATGCCAGCGGCTTTTCGTCCAGCACATTCTTTTCGCAGGCGCCTAACAAAACAGTAACGCTTATGATCACACTAAGTTTGTATGTTGAGTATTTCATAAAATTTTTCATCGTGATTACTTTAAAAATTTGCAAGTTAAAAACCTACATTGAGGCCTGCTGTCAACGACCGGGGCATTGGATAGAAATCAGCCGCACCTGTTGCTCCGCTTTCAGGGTCTGATCCAAGCCATTTGGTAAAAGTGTACAGATTTTTACCGCTTACAAATACTCTTATATTTTGAATCTTTACTTTTTGCAACATTGGTTTGGAAAAGTCGTATGCTATTGAAACATCCTGTATGCGTAGAAAGTCCCTGCTCATGTACCAGTTATGATTTAACGGGTTGTTGTATACCAACGAAGGCCGCGTAGCTGATTTATTTTCACTGGTCCAATAACCTGCATCCAACTGGTTAAGGCCACGGCCAGGTGCATTAGGACTAACAGCGGTATTCAATAATGGGAAGGAAGAAATCCACCCCTTCATGCCGTTTAAGAAAACTGATAAGGAGATATTACCGTAGCGTAAAGTATTGGTAATTCCAAAGCGGTATTTGGGCTGTCCGCCGGAACCGATGATAGTGCGGTCATTCGCTGTTATTTTCTTATCACCATCCAAATCTTTCAATCGCACGAAGCCGGGTTTGGAGCCGGTTGGAATCGTCTCCCCTTCCTGGTAAATTCCGTCGAACACATAATCAAAATAAGAGGTAATGGGCTGGCCGATAAACCAACTGTTAGAGAGATCATTGTCTTCCCTGCCATCACCGTTAATGTCCGAACCATACAGGTGAACTATTTTATTAATGTTATGCGAGAACGCCACATTGGTAGACCATTCAAATTTATTTTTTCTGATGTTGACTGAATTGAGCGTTATTTCAACACCTTTATTATTGGTGGCCCCTATATTGGTGAAGATGCTGTTGTAGCCGTTTAATGTAGGGATGGTGCGCCTAACCAGCAGGTCGCTAGTGTTGCTGTTATAAACCTCTATGGTACCGCCCAGGCGTCCTTTAAAGAGTGTAAAATCCAAACCGACATTGGAAGTGTAAGTTGTCTCCCATTTTAAGTTTGCGTTGGCCATGGTGGCGGGTAGCACGCCAACGGAAGTAGCACCGCCGTCTCCAAATACATACTGAGTGGTGCTCGACAGATCAAGCGATTGATAAGGGCTGATGGCCTGGTTGCCAACTGATCCGTAGGATGCCCTTAGTTTCAGCATATCTATAAAATCGGCTTTCCTCAAAAATGACTCATCAGACACGATCCATGCTAATGACGCGGAAGGAAAAGTTGCATATTTGTTATTTGTAGCAAATACGGAGCTGCCATCCCTTCTGGCGGTCAACGTAAGCAGGTATTTCTCTTTAAACTGGTAGTTGATACGGAGCATCGAAGAAATGCCCTCAGATTTTTCTGCGGTAGAAGTAGTAGTAAGAATACTTCCCAGGCCAAGGTTGTTATAACCAAGTACGTCTGAACTTAACTGTGAGGCGCTTGCAGTGGTTGATTCAAAGCCGTAATGATTGCGGCCATAAAGAAGCGTAACATCCAACGCATGATTCTCTCCCAACTTTCTTTTATAGGTGAGAATATTTTCCACTACCCAGTCAATATTCTTCTGATCGAATTTACTCGCGGATGTTGTGTTGTTAGTAAGGTGTTTATCCTGTCTGAAATAATTATAATTATGGTTCCAGCGATAGTTGGGTGAGTAGTTCACACGATAGGCGAGTCCTTTTATGAAGGGCACTTCTATCCTGGCAAAAAAGTTACTGAACAGGTTATCGAATATTTCTTCATTGTCGGTTAAGATGGAACTCCTTATCGAATTGCCATAAGCCTGATCTTCGGGCACAACATACTGGGTTGGTTCGCCGTCGGGATAAAACCATGTACCGTAAGGACTGTTGGTATATGCAAAACTCAGATCGGCGCTTACACCGGAAAGATCGCGGTGGATGAAGGTTGCGTTGAAACCTACGCTTAGCCAGGATGTTATCTGGTTTTCGATGTTGGCACGAAGCGAAGTGCGTTTCTGGTTGTCGTTAAAAATCAAGCCGTGCTCATCAGCAAGACTGGCTGAAATATAGTAATTGGTAAATTTCGACCGGCCTGAAATGCTTACATCATAGGAACTCAGCTTACCCTGTTGCGAAGCCATATCCCATGGGTCATGAGAGATGCCATTTTTGTAATTGTCGGCTTCCGTTTTATTAAGGTAGTTGGTAATCAGAGCGGGGTCTGCCACTAATCCCGATTGCCTGCGCCAGTCGAGCTTGCTTTGTGCATATCTTGCCGCATCAAAGGTTTTTACTTTGTAAGCAAAGTCAGATAAGCCTTTGAACATATTGAACCTTAAGGTAGGCTTCTCGGTATTTCCTTTTTTTGAGGTGATCAAAATTACCCCGTTCGCTGCCCGAGAACCATATATGGCGGCGGCGCTTGCGTCTTTCAGTACTTCTATTGATTGAATGTCATTCGGATTAACATCAGCAAGGTTGCCTCCAAAGATGATACCGTCTACAACGATCAAAGGATTATTTGAAGCGCTTAAGGAACGCGGCCCGCGAATCAGGATATTGCCGCCCTGTCCCGGCCTCCCGTTGTCTGTAACCTGCACTCCCGCCACGCTTCCACGTAGCGCTTGTGTAACATTGGTGTTTGGAAGATTTTCCGTTTTAGACATATCAACTTTTGACACAGAACCGGTAACATTACGTTTTGACTGCGTTCCGTATCCCACCACCACAATTTCATCTGCCGCCTGGGCATTCGATTTTAGGGTAACGTCGAGAGTAGTTCTGTTTCCTGTAACAAATTCCTGCGGCTCGAAACCGATGTATGAAAATACCAGGATGTCATTGCTTTTTTTCGAAGCGATAGAATATTGTCCTGCGGATGTAGTGGAGGTGCCTGTGCTGGTATTTTTGATGATTACGCTAACACCGGCCATCATTTCCCCTTGCGAGTTTTTTACCGTGCCGGTTATGGTAGCCTGCGCATAAATGCAGTAAGACAGTGCCTGGGAGATAAATAATAGGAGAAAGCTTTTGTTTAAATGCAACAGCCGGTGCGTAGATTTTCTATTCATATGGCAGTTATGAGGTTATTGGTTCGTGATCGTTTGGGTACTGAAGCTAATAAATTAGAGGGGAGTATAAAAAAATATTTTGATACGGGAACGACCTGTGAGGTTTCTAAAAACCTCACAGGTCTGAATACGAGATGTTCGCTTCCCCCAAGACCTGTGAGGTTTTTAGAAACCTCACAGGTCGTTCCTCCACTCATAGGTTTTCACTCATCCCCTTAATCCCACGCAGCTTCATCAACGCTTCCTGACTCGCATCTTTATAAAACTTACTGTCATAGCTATACGTAACAAACCGCATTCCTTCTTTCACCCACTTTTCAACATAGGTCATGTTTGACAAATGAACGCCGGGAGCAACGCCGTATTTATTACATTGAGTGATGATCTCTCTGAATGCTTCCTGCATGCGAGGATGATCAATCTGGCCGGGTATGCCCATGTCCTGCGACATATCTGCCGGGCCTATCATTATTGCATCAACACCTCCGGTGGATATTATTTTTTCCGCATTGTTTACACCTTCTTCACTTTCAATCTGAATGATGGTCATCATCTCCCTGTTTGCCCATTGGGTGTATTCAGCCTGCTCGTAATTTCTGAAAAGTGTTATGGTTTCCGGTATGCTTACTCCCCTTTTTCCAACTGGAGCATATTTGGTAGCGTTGATGATATGCTTTGCTTCTGCTTCCGTTCTTACCTGCGGCAATATCAATCCTTCTGCTCCGATATCCAGGGTTTGCGCCATGAGATGGTAGAGTTTGTCGGGCACCCGAACAAATAATGCCATCTCCTCGTATCTTGCGGCCAGGCAGCAATTACTGAGCGTTTCAGCGTTGTAATCATTGTGTTCGGTATCCAGGATCACATAATCCCACTGTTGCGCGGCGCACATGGAAACAGCGTGCGGCACTTTTAGTATCCTTAACATGGTTCCGAAACAGGTACCACCTTCCTTAAGTATTCTTTTTACGCGACTTGACTTTAAATTCATTTGATTGAGTTGATAATTATTTCTTAAAAAACATGTTGTTATGCTATCAGCAGTCAGGTATCAGGAAATTAAAGTCGGGTAAGCTTCTTCCTGACAGCTGACGGGTAATAACAAACAATCAACCGGAACTGCCCGTTAATGAGTATACGGAACAGCGCGTTCATTTGAACCGATGTCATGCACCCGAATCAGCCATACCTCCGCAACCTGCACTCCTCGGCCACTTCCGCCAAGGCCCGGAGGGCGGCTCCAGGTAAGGCGTAACTCACCGCTTTGTGTTGCTTCGGCTGGTATATCGAACTCCTCAGGCTGAAAGGTCATTCCCTTTTGACGCATGGGATGGATTTCATATTTCAAATTGGCTACCAGTTTTATTTCGGCCCTGGCTTCTGCACCGTACACTATTCTTACACGATAGCGCGCCGTTTTATCAAGCTGCTGATACAGCATTTCCAATGGACGGTCATGAAGCGACTCGGCAAAGGTAGAGGACGACACGCGCGCGGTGTTGTCTTGCAGGCGTGCTGAATAGCCAGACATAGGCGCCTGTAAAAATGCAGGGTCTTCTTTATATTCGGAGCCCTTAACAAGATGAGGTTGCGCAAACGCATTACCAAGGTCGTCATAAAAACCACCTGCACCCGGATTGCTCCAGTTTACAACTTGGTTGATCAGCCGTAAACGTTCTGCTTCAGTAGTGGCAGCGCGTACTTCAGCAAAGCGATTGTATAACCAGGGCGCGTTGTTCATGGGAAAATCAATCAGGTCCAGGTTAGCGCCACGGCCTACGGCAATGGCCTGGTAACGCGGTACGCTCAATTGCATGTGGATGCTTTGGAAGAGCGCTTCCGCCAACTGAAAAACGCGGGAACGCCAGTCCATGGCAGGCAGCACTTCCGGTTTTGCAAGGGCCGCTTCTGCGGAAGTAAGGGCTGCGGAAGAACCGATCATCGCTGCATTTCTTAAACATTGAATTGCTTTTTCCTCCTGTTCCGTTTCAAACAGAAGGCGGCTTCTGTTGGTAGCGTCGTAATAAGCACGGTAAAGGGCCTGTTGAAAGCGCCAGTTCTGCAGGAGTGACGGTTTAGCCGACTTTTCAACTTCCTGAAACTGGTAAAGCGTTGTGTACACACCCTGATTCACTGCCAGGGGGCCGCGCCAGTTGCGTTCCAGGCCAAGCAATCCCTGTGCAAAAGATTCGGCTTTATCAGCTCCAATAAAAAAGCGGCTGTAGTCGCGGAGTAAATCAGTAACATCGGCATCGGGGTTCCATCCAAGTCCGCTCCACACGAATTTGTTTACATCGTCATTACAACCTTCTGAATAAGTGAGGAAGCCATGCGGTGACAGTGGCTGCAAGCGGCGGAAAATATTTGCCTCGTCCAGCGGTCGGGGATTAATCGGCTCGCGATTCAGTGTAACCTGGTAGGCATAGTCCCAGTCGGGCACTGGATATTGAGCCCTGAGGCTATGGGTGATGTCGGGGTAAAATCGAATCTTATATTGCTTTGGTAATTTTGCCTGCAGGTCGTAAAGACTCTCACGTTGCTGCGGACCAAATACAATGCCTTCAAGCCAGGCTGGCTGCGACTTCATAATGCGGTAAAAGTCTTCCATCCATTCGGCGTTAAAGCCCTGTGGCGACATCCAAAGCTTTGCAGCCGGGTGCAGCTTTTTTAATTGCACAGCCTGCTTCTCCATCATGGGAAATAAATCCTTCGGAGCTGTATGACCGGGGTCACCTCCCGGCACAAATAAGGCATCAACCCGTGGTAGTTGCCGGATGACATCTCCCCAATCTTTTAAGGCTTTGGTAACAGTTGCCGGATCGCCGTAATCTTTCTCCATGGCGGGATACCAGATCCAGCATTCTATTCCATAATCTGCTGCGATACGGCTCATTTCTATCATCATCTGCATGGGTGGTAAAGGAAAATGCGGACTGTCGGCATCATCGTCTGAAACAGGAGGAATAAGCTCAATGGCGTTCGCGCCGAATATAACCAGCTCGCGGATGTATTGTTCCCACGTAGCCACCGTCCATCCATCATAAGAATTGGTTTTAGGGCGATATCCAAGCTGGTGTCCTCTCAGCGTATATACCGGAGCGGTTTGCAGGTCTATGCCGGCAGTAAGTGATACTATTGACTGGCTATAATTTAATAATCGAAGCAACCTGCCAGCTCCATAAAGCACGCCACGGGCGTCGTTACCTGCAACAATTACCTGCCCGTTTTTTAGTGTAAGTATATGGTAACCTTCCTGTTTCCCATTGCCGGCGGTTTTGAGGCTTGCTGCAAGTTCGGGGAACGCGCGTGTCAGCTCCGAAAGCCGTCCTAAAAAAACTGCCGGCTGTCCGGCGGATGTTTGTGCTGTGATCTTCCAACGCACATTACTTCGTTTTTCCACCTCTTCCACCAGCATCTGCGCTGCTTTTTTTTCGGGGCCCGTCATTGCCGGCGCGAGCACCAGTTGTGCGGTGGTAAGGTCTATATTGGTTTGAGTGCCAGCATCGGAAGTCGTTATTTTTTTTTGTGAGAAAATCGGGATAATGGATGTGATAATAATAGCAAGGCAGGCAAAAGCTTTCATCGTTGATTTAAATTTATGTCAGCAATTTAAGTTTTGTTGTGAAATTCCGAACAGCAAAGACCTATGAGGTTTTAAAAACCTTATAGGTCTAAACGCGGGGTCTCCAAAGACTGTCGGTCTCTTCATATTTACCTTATTAGCCGGTTAATAATTCGAAGATCACCACTACCAAATACGTTTCATCTTATTAAAACTCAAAGATTTTATCTTGAAACCGCTATCTGATTCAACATTAATATCAGAATACAATGAAGTAGGAAAAAATATTTCGGTCATTACAGTGAGGCCATTATCGGCGAACAATTCAACTGACGCATTATCTATGATCAGGGTAAGGTCTATGGCCTGGCTGTTTGATAAACGTGGTGCGGTGTGTTTTGCGGCAAACCCTTTTTCAAAAGATACCTTGCCTGAATTGGTACGGTCTATAAAATAATGATTGCTTGTTTTGTCATATCCGATCAGGAGTTTTTCGCCTGCATTACTTGATAACGTTATAGTGAAAGCTTCTAATTTGTCTGATGTAAGGCTTAATCTAGCGGGACCTGAAAGTTTGCCCATCTTTGTGGTAACATCATAATTACCGGCGTCTATATTTTCAATCATTACCGGCTTATCGCTTATGTCACTTAATGCATCTACAGGCCTGGAGGTAATAAGGTACTTATCTCCCAGTTTTTCGATGCCCAGCACCCGCGGCACTGTCATGGCGCTTCTCCACTTCTCCGTAGGCACCTTGTCGGCATATTGCCAGTTACTCATCCATCCGAGGAAGATTTTTTTGCTGCCGGTATTAGACCAGGTGATGCCTGCATACTCATCCGGTCCGTAATCAAGCCACCTTGTATCAGTCTGATATGGAATGAATTTATTGCCATCAAAACCGCCTGTGAAATATTGCGTAGCGGAGCCACCGTTTGGTCCGCCCGGGTTAAGGTTTACCACCAGTATCCAAATCTTCCGGCCGTTATAATTCAGGGGGAAAAGATCGGGACATTCCCACACGCCACCATGAGCGCCTACCCCTTTACCAAATTCGCTTTCCTTCGTCCAGTCTTTAAGGTTAGGTGAAGAAAAGAAGGTGATGTGATCTAAAGTAGCAAGCGTCATGATCCATTTTTTACCGGCTTCATACCAACACACTTTAGGGTCGCGGAAATCCCTGATACCCGGATTTTTTACAACCGGATTGTTTGCATACTTCACCCAGGTTTTTCCTTCATCATTACTATAAGCGATGCTCTGGTTTTGAAAAGTAGCGGAGCCGTTTTTTTCACCTTTAGGATCATGATGCGTAAAGATTGCTACCAGTGGTGCCTTACCATCTTTACCAAAACCCGAAGTATTATTACTATCTACAACAGCGCTGCCTGAAAAAATATATCCAAGACTATCGGGATACAGCGCCACAGGCTGCTGCTGCCAATGTACGAGATCTGTGCTGGTAGCATGCCCCCAGTGCATCGGCCCCCAGACGGTGCTATCGGGATAATACTGATAAAACAAATGATAGGTACCGTTATGAAATACCATGCCATTAGGATCATTCATCCATTTCTCTTTTGGTGAAAAGTGAATTTGTGGACGATGTGGCTCGTTGTAAGCAGTTTCCCGGTTAACCTGATTTTTAGCACTGCCGCAAGACAGATAAAATATTATTGAAATGATGATGCTAGGTTTTGTCATTGGTATTTCGATTTTGTTATTAACAACAGTGTTATGTTAATCGTGAATTGAATCATTATCTATCGACCGTTCGAACAGTTTTTTAAACACAAAGGGCGCAGAGAGAGGAAACACAGAGAACACGGAGGGTCTGTGTTCTCTGTGTTTCCTTTCTCTGCGCCCTCTGTGTTTAAAAAAACTTACAACATTAGCTACTACGTTTAACTAACTCCCTACCAGCTTTCTCTCCAACTCTTCTAATGATACCCCTTTTGTTTCCGGTACCTTTAGCAACACCCAGATCAGTTGTAACACCATCATAAAACCAAAAAAGGCGAAGATGGGCCAGGGATTATCTTTAAAAATTCCATTATCCTTATCCAGAAAGATAGGCGTAACCAGGGTAATCAGAGCCGCAAATACCCAGTGCGTACTGGCACCGAACGACTGGCCCGTGGCTCTCACCTTAGTAGGAAATATTTCTGAAATGAAAACCCAGATCACAGCGCCCTGCCCAATGGCATGTGCGGCGATAAAAAGCAGTAAAAAGGTCATGAGCAGCGAAGGTCCTGTATGAGCGTAGAAACACCAGGCTACCATAGCAAGACTAACAATATATCCCAGCGAACCGATTACCAACAAAGTTTTTCTACCCAGCCGGTCTATCAGGTAAAGCCCCACGAAAGTAAACAGCAGGTTGGTTCCTCCGATAGCTATGGAGTTAAACAGCGACTCTTTTGCGGCAAGTCCTGCCCTCTCCAGAATTTCGGGTGCGTAGTATAAGATAAAATTGATGCCCGATACCTGGTTGAAAAATGCCACCATGAATGCCAGCCACACAATCGTACTGTACTTGGCGCTGAAAATACCCGATGTTTTTCCTAAAGAAGTTTCGTGCTGGTAACTCGTGAGGATGGAAGAAATTTCAGCCTCCACGTTTGCAATACCCAGCTTCGCCAGTATTTTGCCGGCCGTACCGGTGTCTCTGGTGTTAGTGATCAACCAACGCGGACTTTCAGGCACGCCTACCACTAATGCGGAATAAATAAGAGAAGGCACTGCCAAAGCACCCAGCATCCACCGCCAGTCATTGGCTCCGCCGACACCTTTTAAAAAGTAATTGGAAAGAAACGCCACCAGGATGCCGAATACAATATTGAACTGGTATAATGCGCCCAATTTGCCCCTGTTGCCTGGAGTGGAAATTTCAGAGATATACGTAGGCGCGGCAACTGATGATATGCCTATGCCCAGGCCACCTATAAAGCGGAAAAATGAAAACGTATAAGGGTCAGGGGCAAAAGCAGTTCCAAGTGCAGAAAGGCTGAAAAGTATCCCGATCCAGACAAGCACTTTTTTTCTTCCCCACTTATCGGTGGGCATACCGCCAAAAATCGCACCTACAACAGTACCCCATAAAGCCATAGACATAATAAAAAAACCATGAAACAATGGCGTAGTATGCCATAGCTCCTTAATAGGCAGGTTGGCACCGGAAATAACAACGGTATCAAATCCAAAGATAAAGCCTGCGAGTGCGGCAGTAAGAGAAATGCGAATGATGTAACCTGAAGCAGCTTTAGACAGTCCGGGTTGCATACCGGAGAGGGAAGTGTTGGGTGTTTCTATGTGCATGTATTATTTTTTAAATGTTTCCGCTTAACAGCATAACGGCGTTAAGATAAGAATTTTCGAAATGAAAGCGTTCACGCTTTTTGCTATCAGCTATCAGGTATGAGGTATGAGGAGAAAGACACATCAGGGTGTGGTTTCCGGATAACAGACATCTCATACCCCATACATGATACAAAACACTCAATACCCTGGATTCTGTTTGTACAAACCATTCGTAAAAGTAATTTCCGACTGCGGTATCGGCAGGTATTCATCTCTTCCTGCGGTAAATTTTGCCGTTGCTAAAAAGCTCCTTCTTGTTTTTTCAACATTGATATAGGCATTTAAAGTTGGTTCCGCAATGCCCCATCTCACCAGGTCGAAGAAACGCGCTCCTTCGGTGGCAAATTCCAGGCGTCTCTCCCATTGCAATGCTTTACGTGCGTAGTCCTGCGTCCAGCCGGCAGCAGTGTATTCTTTGGTATTATAGTTTGAAGGGAACGTACCATCTGACTTTTTAAGTCTTCCGGTACTTGCCGCAGCCCTTCTTCTTATCTGGTTAATTAATGGCAGTGCGCTGGCATGCTGGCCCATTTCAATATAAGCCTCCGCCTGCATCAGCAACACGTCATCGTACCTGATGATATCGTAATTCTTAGCGGTGCCCATAAACGGCCCGAGTTTAAAATAAGAAGAACTAGATGCCAGTTGCTGATACCGCATGGTGTGAAAGTTTCCGTATACCCCTGCGTCACGAACCCAACTGTTGCTGAAAGGTTTGGAAGCATCGTACTTATAGGGATGACCATCTATGCCTACCGTATGGTCCAGGCGGGGGTCTACTGTTGCGGTTTTTAAATCTGCAATAGTATTGTTGAAAGTATTAAAATTGGGCAATCCGGTGACGTCGGTAGTGTGTGCATTCACCAGGTTCTGACTTGCCGCATGAAATCCGCAACAGCCATATTGCGGTGCACCGTGCGGATAATTCAATCCGTCTTCAAAGCTCATCCTTCCCGCCGTGGTACCATCATTTATTGTAAATTGGATCGCAAAAACAGATTCCGGACCGTTTTCAGTTTCAGGTAAAAAATCATCCGCAATATCATTATTTAACGAATACTTCCCCGATGAAATAACAGCCTGGGTTAACGTAACCACTTCCTGCAACCTCTGCTGATTGATGCCGGTTACCTTATGAGCAGCATCCTGTTCATAGGCCTGGAACAACCTAAGTTTGGCCAGGTAAGCCTGCGCGGCGTATTTGTTGGCACGTGCAAGTTCCGTCCGGGTTACAGGCAGGTTGTCAACCGCAAACTGAAAGTCGGCAGCAATCTTGTTCCACGAATCTTCATTTTTAAGATCGTTGGAAACTTTTAGAATATCTTCACTGGTAGCGTTCTCGTCAAAAATGGGAATGTTCTTGTACAACAGTTTCATAGTAAAATAACTGTGCGCCCTCAGGAACCGAAGTTCTGCCAGCCGCTGTTTCTTTTGAGGAAAGTCCGCATCGCTTAACTGGTTCACTGCGCGCAATGCCACGTTAGCTCTTGAAACAGATTTAAAGAGGTTCTGCCAGGTGCGGGTAACAAAGGATGCCATAGTGGGCGTTACCAGGTTATAATGTTCCAGGGCGGCTACTTCGCCTACGCCGCCTGTTCGGCCGCCGCCTTTGTATGCATCATCCGAGCGTACGCTGCCGTAAGCCCAGTTACTGTAGATAGGCCCTATCATATCTCCGTTTCCGATAGCAGCATAGGCGGCTGTAACGAGACCTTCCACGGCTGAGGGTGATGTAAGATCGGTAGAGGCCAGCACTCCGGTTGGGGTATAGTCCAGCGCTTTTTTACAGGAACCCGGAACCAACAACACGGACGTTATAAAAGCAGTAAAAAGTAATTTTTTCATTTCACGTAATTTTAAATTCTTTAGAAGGATGCGTTCAAACCTATTGTAAAAGTTTTCGGAATCGGTACGGGATCGAGGTCTATTCTTTCCGGATCAGGACTTAAATAACTGCCGCTTTTGAACCAGAACAAATTTTCAGCCATTGCAAACACGCGTATCCTTGAAAAGACCGTTTTTGGCTGTACAGAATACCCAAGCTGAATATTGCGCATTTTGAAATAAGCAGTACTCACTATGAAATAATCGGAAGTGCGGCCTTCGTTGTTATTGTCTTTAAGCGTAAGCGCGGGAACAGTGGTGTTAGTGTTTTGCGGTGTCCAGCCATTGAATACACCCGGACCTACATTTTCACGGCTCTTCATCAGCTTGTTCAAGTTGGTGTATACATCCAAGCCCGATCTGCCTCCTCCTCCTGATCCGAAGATGGAGAGGTCAAACTTTTTATAATTAAGGTCTATTCTCACACCATATTCCAGCTTTGGCAGCGTAGTGCCGATCCAGGTTCTGTCAAGGTCGTTAATAACGTTGTCGTTATTTACATCAACATAACGAATTCGGCCCGGCCCTGCGCCGATCTGCGTGGGAGCCTTATCTACTTCGGCCTGAGATTGAAAGAGGCCATTCGTTTTGTAACCGAAAATATCGAACTGGGAATGACCGATGATGGTGTTTACCAGGTTGCCTGCATAAGCCGGACGTACATTTTCGGGTAGCTCCGTTATTTTATCCCTGAAATGGGCAAGGTTAACCTTTACATTGTAGGCAATGTCGCCCGTTTTTTCACTTTGATATCCTAAGGAAAACTCCCATCCGGTGTTACTTTTTGATGCGCCGTTTACTGATTTCGATTGCCCTTCTCCCAGCGCAGATGCTACGGGTGGCGTAATTAAAATGCCCGATGTTTTCCTTGAGAAATAATCAAATGACCCATAAACTTTGCTTCTCAATACGGAGAAGTCTAAACCTACGTTCACCTCATCTGTAGTTTCCCATTTAAGGCCGGAGTTAGCCGCCTGTGTTTGAACGAAACCGGAAGGCAATGTACCTGTATTGGCGCCGGATAGTGAGTAGGCAGTACCTATGTTCATATACTGTTCCCAAAATCCGGGAGTAAGCTGATTTTGCGTGGTGCCATAACGGGTATCAAAAAGTCCAAAGCGAGCCAGGTCTCCGATCTGCTGATTTCCTACCCGGCCAATGCCGGCCCGGGCTTTTAATTCTGAGAAAAAGCTGTTGGTCATGAATCTTTCTTTATCAATCCTCCACCCTACGGATGCGGCAGGGAAAATACCGTACTGGTTATCGGCTCCAAAACGCGAAGAACCGTCGCGGCGGATCGTAACAGCGGCCAGGTATTTATCGGCAAAATTGTAATCCACACGCCCAAATTGAGAA
>CAXTDO010000050.1:0-15124 GCA_964242315.1 uncultured Flavihumibacter sp. | reverse complement strand
TGGCTATAATATCAACTGGGTGTCTTTTGCTGCGGCCTCATCAAATACACCTCCGACGGTTAGTATTACCTCGCCGGCAACAGGAACTTCTGTCGCAGCTCCTGCAAACATCACTATCAACGCCGCGGCAGCCGATGCTAACGGCACCATCAGCGCCGTTGCATTTTATAACGGCAGCGTGTTGCTTGCTACAGATAATACCAGTCCGTACACCTTTACCTGGAATGGAGTAAGTGCGGGAAGCTATTCCATCACCGCACGTGCTACCGATAACGGGGGCGCTACCACTACATCAACGGCGGTAACAATAACAGTAACAGGTGGCACTACTGCAAGTGCTTTAAAAGTGCAGTATAAAACTACCGATGCAAGCGTTTTAACAAATACCCTAAGACCACTGATGCAGATAATAAACACCGGCAGTGCTGCTGTGCCACTAAGTGAACTTAAGATCAGGTATTGGTATACGAGAGAAGGTACGGCAGGTCAGAACTTTTACTGCGACTGGTCTGCCATGGGTTGCAGCAACATCAAAGCAACTTTTGTAACGCTGGCGGGCACGGTAAGCGGCGCTAACAATTATCTTGAATTAAGCTTTATATCAGGCACCCTCGCTGCCAACAGCAGCATTGGAGAAATCCAGGATCGCATAGCGAAATCTGACTGGACCAACTACACACAGTCCGATGACTACTCGTTTGATGGAAGTAAAACCAACTATACCGACTGGAGCAAGGTAACGTTATACCGTAATGGTATTTTGGTATGGGGAACAGAGCCCGCCGGATATACCGCCTCGTCATCTGTAGATCAGGTAGCTTCTTTAGCCACAGCGGCAGCGGGAACATTGAATTTAAAAACCGGAGAAATGTTTATCAGCCCGAATCCTTCGAGGTCTTATGCCGATCTGTATTATGTTTCTGCTATTAATGAAAAGGCCAATGTTGTTATCAGCAGTGCTACCTCAGTAAAACAACTTGAAATTAGCCAGCTCATGCAAGCGGGATTGAATAAAGTGCCAATTAATGTATCGAAGCTGCTGCCAGGTACCTATTTTGTAACTGTTTACTCAAAGGATAATAAGCCGGTAGTAAAAAAGATAATTGTTATCAAATAATTGCGATCAGCCATCAGGTGTGAAGTTTAAAACCCGAAAGGCAATGTACTTTAGTTAAGGATTAAGCATGTTAAGTGGTTATGATAGTGTATCAAAATACTACGTCAGAAGGGAACCGCAAAGGACACAAAGGCAAAACCCGCAACGAGCGCAAAGATGGATGCCGGCATCAAAACAAGTTGGGTATTTCACTTAATTTTAGTCTCTTTGCGTCCTTTGCGGTTCCCTTTGCGTCCTTTGCGGCTCCCTTCAAACTTAAAATAGCTGCTATTAAATTTAGTCTTGAAAATCGAATAGCTGTTTTAACTAAATGACATTGCCCGAAGAGATAATATGATTATAGTATTTGATAACCACCAAACGCGAACCCTGAGAGGGTGACATTAATCCGGCATCCATGAAGCATTTCTCCTGCCGGTTGCCGCTATTCTTTATTGTTAACCTTCATTAACCTTTCTCTAAAGCTTATTAACCATCCTTGCTGCGTTACGCCGCTATTTTTGAGAAAACTCATAACTATGCTGCGATTTTTATTTTTTTCGCTCACCATAAGCTTTTATCAACATTCATTAGCACAACCAATACTTATTAAAGGACGTGTTATGAATAATGCATCCGGCAAAGGACTTGCCTATTCAACCGTGTCGCTGGTGAAGGCCAACGACTCAACGCTGGTTACATTTTCAAGAGCCGATTCGGCAGGTAATTTTAAGTTTACAGTGATTGATAAAGCCAACTATCTCATCGCAGCATCCTACGTTGGATATGCGCCCGTATGGTATCCTGTTATTGTAACAGGAACAGAGCCGGTACAGGATATCGGCCCTATTTTAATGAAGGATATTAACAGCCTTGAAAATGTAACCGTAACCGAGAAAAGGCCACCTGTAAGCATCGTTAATGATACACTTGAATTTAATACCGAGAATTTTAAAACACAACCCAATGCAGTTGTTGAAGACATGCTGAAGAAAATACCCGGAGTGACTGTTGAAAACGATGGAAGCATTAAAGTAAATGGACAAACGATACGCCGTGTTTTGGTGAACGGCAAAGAGTTTTTTACCGGCGATCCTAAAATGGCAACGAAAAATCTTTCGGCGGATGCTGTAGACAAAGTGCAGGTGTTTGATAAAAAAAGCGACCAGAGCCAATTTACAGGTATTGACGATGGCAACAGGGAGAAAACAATTAATTTAAAATTCAAAAAAGATAAGGCAAACGCGTTATTCGGCAGAACAACAGCCGCCGCAGGAGCCGACGGAAAATACGACATACAGTCAAACATCAACAAATTTAAGGGCTATGAACAGTATTCGTTCCTGGGCATGGCCAATACCACTAACAGGCAGGGCTTTAGTTTGCAGGATGCCTTAAATTTTTCCGGAGAACTGTCCCGTGGAATGCGTAACGGCGGTGGCATTGTTATTAGAAACAATGATGATACTAATAACGGCCTGCCCGTTACAGGTTTAGGACAAAACCAGCAGGGCATCGCCAGCACCTCTGCCGGTGGCATTAATTACAACAACACCTGGAACAAACGAAGATCCGATTTCAATGGCAGTTATACAGGCAGCAACATCCATTTGATTACTGACAAGGAAACACTTACTCAAAACCTGTTGCCGCAGAACCCGTTCAACAAAGCCGACAGCAGCAGCACCATTAAAAACGTAACGCAACATCGCTTTAATATCACCCTTGACCAAAAGCTCGACACTTTTACTTCCTTTAAGATGACACCGGCTATTACCTTTCAAAACAATCAATCCAACGGTAAAACCACCTATCAAACACAAAACAGTCTAAAGGCAATATTGAATGACGGGTATAGTGATGTATCATCTAATGCCAATGCATTAAATTTTACCAACAACATTTTATTGCGCAGAAAACTGTTGAAGAAAGGGCGGACTATCTCCGCAAACGTTAGCATGGGTTATAATCACAGCACATCAAAAGGCAGTCAGCAATCACGCAGTTCATTTTACAACCCGCTTCAAAGTGCCGTTGATGTTGTTATCAATCAACGAAACATCCGGGATGCAACCACCAGAAATATAGGTAGTAATGTTATATATACGAAACCTGCCGGCAAACACGCGCTATTTGAATTCAGTTCTTATTATAATGTCAACATCGGGCAAAGTGATAAAAAAACCTTCGACTTTAATGCAGCCAACAACAGGTACGATACGTTGAACACTTCACTCAGCAACAACTTCAAAAGCGGGTACAAATATGGTGGTGGCGGAATACGGTTCAGGACCAATAAAAACAAGGCCACTTTTTCAGCAGGCGCTCAGCTTCAATGGGCAACATTACACGGCATCAACTATACTTACAAAAATTCTGTTAATCAGCATTTTTCAGATATACTTCCTAACCTCAGTTATCAATACCAGTTTAGCAGTGCCAAAACAGTACGTTTCGATTATAATACTTCCGTTACACAACCTTCCATAGCACAGTTACAGCCCATTGCCGATATCAGCAACCCACTCAACGTTACTACCGGCAATCCGGATATTAAACGTCAGTTTAATCATACGATCACCCTGAACTATTTTGGCATTAACATGGCCACAAGAAAAAACCTTTTACTGTTCGTAAGTGCCAGTATCAATAAAAATGCAATCATTGCTGCCGATGAAATTAAAAACAATGGAAGCAGCATTACAAAGCCCGCTAATGCAAATGGCGTTTACAATGTATTTAGTAATATAAACTATGGCTTTCCAATGAGGGCATTAAAGTCGAGGCTGGATCTTGAATCGAACGTTGTATTTAATCACAACGTAACCTTTTTAAATGGCGACAGGAATACTATTGACAACATTTCCATAGGTCCGCAGATTAATTACAATTTTGACGTTGATACCGTCATTAGTCTTCAGCTTACTGCGCGAGTAACATATAATAAAACCAGCTACCTCTTGCAACCAGGCCTCAATAATCATTACTTACAGCAAACATATTCTATTGACCTTACCGATTACCTCCCAGCCGGATTGGTGCTCAACAACCGGTTCAGTTACGTGCTGAATACCGGCCGGGAAAATGGCTTCAATACAAACGTGCCTCTATGGAATGCTTCTCTGGCCAAAGGGTTTATGAAGAACAAAAGGGCCGAGCTTAAACTTAGCGTATACGATTTGCTGAACAAAAATGTGGGCATCACCAGAAGTGTTACCCAAAACTATATCGTTGATGAGAAATACAATGTACTGAACCGTTACTTCCTTGCAGGTTTAACTTATAGTTTAAACAGGTCTGGCCTGAATGGCGGTCCCAGAGCGGTGTTGAGACGGATGGGAGAGTAATGACTAATGATTAATTATTAATGGTTAATTATTAACGGATAGTTGGTTTATTAATATAGTATAATTAATTAGCTTTATCGGCTTAATCATTAATCATTAATCATTAATCATTAATTCTTATTCTTCTGCCACCAGGTCCTGCAGGTCCCAGGATTTCTTCCATCTTCTTTTGAAAGTCAGCACGTGAAATGTGTTTGCCCGTTTTAGGCGCTGCAAGTTCTTTTCTGTCTATAGTGAGTTTTATGGCGATGGCAGTGAAAACAATTTCTCCGTTGTTCACGTCAACGGCCAGCACAGCTCCCGGTAACCCGCTGAAATTTTCCGGTCCTGCCGGTGTAGGGATGTCCCCGGCATACCAGGCAGACACATCGTTCCCTGTGACTGTTTTCATGGTGGCCTTTTTAGAGACATGGCCTAAGATGGTTTTTGTTTCCTCAGCTAACTTCCATGGCTGCGCTTTAATGCTATCATCAATGATATAATTCTTATCTGCAAATTCTGTTTGTTCGGCTATTTGCTTTGTAGTAAAGTTTTTATATATCATACCATTGTCACCCGGTCCTATGCGTATCAACCTTGGCCCACCACCACTGCTGTTATCAAAAGGATCGGGAGACTCATCCTCTTTAACGGCTTTATAAACGGCAATGCTGTCGCTGAACGTGAGCATATGCTTCGTTGTTCTGAATTCGGGCACCATTGCTTTCATCTGTTCATCCTCCATTCTTCGATGGAGGTTAATTTTTCTTTCATACGTAATGGTGCCTTGCTGCTGTGCCTGTATAGAGACCAACTGCAAACACATGACACCGCTGAATAGTACTTTTTTCATAATGTATATTTTAAAACAAAAGTATATGGACGCATGGTTAAGCATTCTTGCAGTATGGTTAATTAAGGTTAATGTTTTCATGGAGCATTAATGGAGTTATCTACTTTTACATGGTGCAATTGCTGTGAGTATCATAACCCATTACAACTTTTACTTTATGAAGAGATCAGTGTTTTCAAAAGGATTGATCATTGCTACGATACTGTTGATCACGGCTTTTCAGTGTTACTGGATAACCAGGTTATACAAACAGGAACGGGAAGCTTTGAGACGGGAAACAGACATATTGTTTCGCGACGCAATGTATAAGTTGCAGCTTCAGCGATTTAAACACGATATGGCGTTTTTTAAGCTGGGTGAACCCGACAACCTGTTTGCTTTTGATGCATTGAATGAGCTCAAATCGAGGTTCACTGATTCCATACTTGCCCGACTGGAATCTAAGACAGATACCGGCCATAAGCGTATTGTAATATCGCTACGCACACGCGATCTTCATGAAGGTAAAGCGGGTTACTTTAGTGAAGATTCACTAAACATACAGTTGCCTCTTGCAGGATCACCCCCATCACTTAACTATCTTTCCGATAACAGGAATATCAACGATTCATTACCATTAAAAAAAATCGATTCCGCTTATAAAGTGGAGCTAATAAAGAATAATATCAATATCGGTTATGTACTGAAATACACATCACGTAAGGCTGTCGATCTTAAACCACCCTTATTAAAGCCGGATGAACTTAAAACGAATTTTATTTTTGTAGGATTGTCAGGGTCTTATGCTTACCAGGCAGAATTTAATTCGCCATTCCAATACCTGATCGGTAAATTAAAACTGCCGTTGTTAATATCCCTGTTCCTGGTTGCCTTTACGATGGTTTCTTTTGTGTTTTTATACCGGAATCTTTTAGCGCAGCAACGCCTGGCTGCTATGAAAAATGAATTCATCAGTAATATCACTCATGAACTTAAAACCCCTATCGCAACAGTGAATGTTGCTATCGAGGCTTTAAGAAAATTCAATGCTATACATGATCCGCTTAAAACTAAAGAATACCTTGACATATCGGCTTCAGAGCTACAGCGCTTATCTCTGCTTGTTGATAAAGTTCTCAGACTGTCTATGTTTGAGAACCGGGAAGTGGAACTGAAAAAAGAAAGATTTGACCTTAAAGCTTTAGTAGAAGAAGTGCTTTCTGTAATGCAGGTGCAGGTAGACAAGCAAGGAGCAACAATAACGCTTAAAGCTGACGGCGATGGTTATATGATTGAGGCAGACAAAATGCACATTACAAGCGTGCTATATAATCTTTTGGACAACGCCCTGAAATATAAAAGAGGGAACCCGGAAATTGAAGTTTCTTTAAAAGCGTGTAAAATGCATGTTGAGCTTAAAGTGGCTGACAATGGCGTTGGAATACCGGTAATGTACCGTAAACGTATATTTGAAAAACTCTTCCGCGTACCTACGGACGATGTGCATGATATTAAAGGGTATGGCCTTGGTTTAAGTTATGTAAAACATATCATTCAACGTCATATGGGATATATTGAAGTGGATAGTGAACCGGGAAAAGGAACGGTGTTTACAGTGCTGATTCCATACAAAGAAATGAATGAAATATGGTTTGATGAAAACCGGCGGATCACTAAAATAGGTTTTCGTTTGCCGCAGAAAAAACAACTATGAGCATCAGGGTATTATATGTTGAAGACGAAGTGTTCCTCGGCAAGATTGTAAAGGAAACACTGGAAAGCCGTGGTTTTAATGTAGTAATGGAAGCTGACGGCGCCCGTGTGTTACAGGTATTCAAAACAGTACAACCGGATATTTGTATTCTGGATGTAATGCTTCCCAACAAGAACGGATATGAACTGGCCGATGAAATTCGCAAAGAAAACAGCAGCATCCCATTGATCTTTCTAACTGCTAAAACACAAACCGAAGATGTTATAAAAGGCTTTAAAAGCGGAGGCAATGATTTTATCCGAAAGCCATTCAGTATGGAAGAACTCATTATAAGAATGGAAAATGCACTACGGGTCAATAAAACGGAAAGCCTTCATGCCATCACCAGCGACCTTCTTCCATTCGGAAATTACCGGCTTAATCTAAAACGGCAGACACTGGCTTTGAACGATAAAGAAAAAAAACTTTCTTACCGGGAAACTGAATTACTTAAATTTTTATGGCAGAACCGCAGCGCCATAATCGACAGAAAAAAAATGCTGCATGCAATATGGGGCAACGACTCCTTCTTCAACAGCCGTAATCTGGACGTGTACATTACCAAACTTCGAGGTTACCTGAAAGAAGATGCCTCAGTTGAAATACTAACGATTAAAGGGGTCGGATACAGGTTGGTGTTTTAATAGCTGTCAGCTATTAGCGGTCAGCTATCAGTAGATCAAAGCCTGGTAAGCTTTCCTCCCGATAGCTGATGGCTGATAGCTACATTAGTGTTGCCTTGCCCTTCGCTTTAATACACCGCCGGCAGCTTCTTTGATAGTGCTGGTGAACACAAAAGCGTTAGGGTCAATCTTATGAACCAGGTTTCTCAGCCTCCTTACTTCGAGGCGGGTGACTACAGTAAAAACGATGTCAACCGGTTGGCTGATATCAAAGCTTTCCTTTAAAAAGCCACGCTCGCCTTTATAAATAGTGATCCCGCGGCTTAGGCTCATTACGAGCTGCTCTTTTATCACCGCACTCTGTCCGGATATAATGGTTACGCCTGTATATTCTTCCAGCCCTTCGATAACGAAATTAATGGTACGGGAAGCGGTGTAATATGTAAGGATAGAATATAATGCAGTGGGCAATCCCAGCTTGATGGCTGCCACCAGGAAGATGATGATGTTGATGCCCAAAATAATCTCGCTGATGGTAAAACTGATGCGTTTATTGGTGTATAAAGCCAGCACTTCTATACCATCCAGCGCACAACCTCCGCGGATGGCCAGGCCAACACCGATGCCCATAAAAACACCACCGAAAATAGATACCAGCAATTTATCAGAGGTAATCTGGGGATAAGGTATAAACAACAGGCAAAGGCCAAGACCTATCACTGCCACGAGTGTTTTTAAGGCGAAGCTTCTGTTAACCTGAAAAGCACCCATAATAATAAATGGCAGGTTAACCACAATAATAACATACGCAATATTAATGTGATACAATTCATGAATAAGCAGTGAGATACCGGTGACCCCTCCATCAAAATATTGGTTAGGCACCAGGAAACCTTTTAATGCAAATCCACAAAACAATATTCCTACAAGAGTATAAATAATATCTGTAATAGATTGAGGTAAATTATAGCCTCTCATTATGCGGTGGTGGTTTTAAGTTTGGCTTTTACTTCAGCTAAATGTTGTTCCTTTTTAGCCTGACGCCATTCAAGAGCTGTTTTTGTAAAATAATGATGGCTCTCCAGGAAGCGCACCTGCAGGCTGTTCCATTCCTTTTCAGTATTCAAAAAGCCAAATACGGAAAGTTCAGTAAACAGTTTGTCACCTATTGTAAAAAAGTCGTCTCGTCCCAGGTAATCGAGGTCTGCATCGGCGAGGATTTCTTCCAGGTGATTTTTTGGAGATTGTGGTATTTTGGTAGCCATGATCATGCCACAGATGCGTTCGATTTCATTCGGTTCGTAGTCAAAATCAGGCAATACGTCTTTAGCTATACTGCACGACGCTTCTTCATGATCCTTCGCTCCTGTAAGAAAGCCGGAGTCGTGGTACCAGGCTGCTGTTAAAAGCAGTTTTGTTTCATATTCTGTAATGTTTTCTTCTTTTGCAAGCCGTTCAGCAGCGTTATAAACGTCGGTGATATGATCAGAACTATGATAGGACAGATGACGGGGCAGTTCTTTCCGTAACTTATTCATAATAAATCTTCCTGCCTTTTTAAATTGCATATTCTTATCAATGTATTAAACTACTTTCAAAAGCTAATATATCAAATGTTTTGTGCCAAATGAAGAATTAGAGGAAATGTATGAATAGCTGATAAGTATCTTGATATATAAAAAGACATCAAAATCTTACATATTCCTGGGGTTTTTCCAACCTTTAGTTAACCTTTCAATAGTTCCTTCAATTCGTTGTTTTCTGGTTTCCTCACGTTTGGCAGTTATAATCCATTCTACATATTCTTTTTTATTTGTAAAAGACAGGGTATTAAAAAAAGCCTCTGCAAGTTTGTTTTTATCAAATGCAGCCGCAAGGTCATCAGGCAGGCGTACCTCTTTTTTTTGTGTATCAATGTAATTGATGATCTCTCTCACTTTTGCTTCCTCTTTCGTTTTTTGATCTTCCTGAGTTTTCATTCTAAATCCAAAGGATGACCAGGTTTCGTCAAATGCTATTAAACTGATCCATTGCATTTCATCATGCCTGAGTAATGCGTCCCAGCCTCTATCGCGGGTAAGGTCTGTTTGAATGTTTGATGTTCGTTTAGGATAATAAACCCAGCACACTACATCGTTTTTCACAAGGGCCAGCACTTTGCCAAGTTCGCTTTCTAGCTGTGCTTTATTAACAACAAACCAGTGCACCTGTTGAAAATTACCGGCATTGTCAACAATTTTCACACCGGCAGGAAGCGGCTGTAAGCGCATTTCGAAGCTTTCCGGAGCATGCAGGGCAAGCAATGTAAATTTCTCTTTAATTCGTAACTTTTGTGCAATTGTATTGGCCATAACTTTATTTCACAAGATAAAATCGAATGTATAATCTTAAGAGCCAGGGAAGCCACGATCAAAGAAAAGTGACAGCTAATTATTATTTCCCTATGAGTACATTATATTCTTCCGGAATCGTCACCCCTCTAAAATGGTTCGTCAACCCATAAAATATTACAACGGTCAAACATATGCCAAAGAGCAAAATTGCCTTTGTTTGTCTTTTTGGTGACAGTCCCAAAACCATTCTTTTCATTTTTGCATTATGAATTGATGCAATATGTGCAAAAACAGCAATGACTGCGATTCCATAATAGGGCACAAAAAACCAATAGAACGGAAATGTGTTTATACCCGCAACACCAAAATAAAAGTTTGTATCGAGGTGTAAATATAGCCGTCCGGTAAATACAGCAGACAGGTGAATTACAAGAAAGATTGCTAAATACAGTCCCGACCAAATATGCAATTTGTCCAACCTGGATGTAGCTGCTTTCCTCTTTATTTTAAAAAGGTGTAACCCTGAAATAACTTGAGTAATTACTGCTAATAAAAGAACTGTTTCAACAAAAACATTACGATAAAATTGCCGCAATACTTTCATTAGTTCAATGTGTTTGTTTACTCCGAATATGCTATAGAAATGATTAAATAAATGAAGAACTATAAAAACTGACAGAGTAAGTCCGGAAATATAATGTAACTTTTTAGTTGTCATAACTATTGTTGCAAAAATTTACGAATAAATAAATGAAAGCATCTCAATTTTTTTAGCTGCTCCTCTTGGAAACAGATAAGAAATTCTTCACTGGCTTCAATTTAATAAAGCGGCCTCAATCCGGGCGCATTATTGCTTAAACGATCATTAGGCAAATGTGCTGCATTCAGTGCCTCAGCAGGATGCAGATTTCTCTGCATAAACTGTAATGCTAAAGATGCCCGTATTACCAGCTTTAAAATTTTCAAGTTCTTTTTCGTCTAAATAATTCTTTAAAATATCATCGGGAATGTTAATGGACTTTTCCTTTTGAATTGTGATGTTGCTGAAACCATTTGTTTTAATCAGTTCCAGATAAGTTTCTTTTTGTATTGCACCTGATATACAACCTGCATACATCTCGGCATCTTTGCGCAAAGGATCAGGAAGATTACCAATCAGCACCACATCGGAAATGCTGAAATGTCCGCCAGGCTTCAAAACACGGAATATTTCTTTAAACACACCATCTTTGTTTGGAACAAGATTTAAAACACAATTGCTTACAATTATATCAGCAACGTTTGAAGAAACCGGCATCTTTTCAATATCGCCCTGCCTGAACTCAACGTTGTAATAACGCAGTTTTTGTGCATTGTCTCTTGCCTTTTCAATCATTGCGGTTGTAAAGTCAATGCCGATTACTTTGCCGTCTTCACCTGTTTCGGCTCTTGCAATAAAGCAGTCGTTACCTGCGCCGCTACCTAAATCAATCACCGTGTCGCCTTTTTTTATTTTGGCGAATTGCGTCGGCAGCCCGCAACCCAAACCTAAATCAGCATCAGGATTGTAACCCTCTAATGTGGTATAGTCATCGCTCATAATATTGTAAACTTCAGATGAGCAGGAACTTGAACCGCAGCAGGAGGATTGATTTGCCTCTTTATCCTGTAAAGCAATTTCACTGTATTTCTGCCTTACGATTTCCTTTAGTTGTTCCGAATTTTCCATTTTGTTTTTTTTGATTAGCAAGTCATGTAAAATAATGTACAATCATCAGTTGTTGTACCAGTTTTTTTAACCACGGAGGAAAAGCCGAGGTGCCACGGAGGTCCACGGAGAAAACTCCTCCGTGAACCTCCGTGGCACCTCGGCTTTTCCTCCGTGGTTAAAAAAAAACTTACAAGTTTAAGCTACTGCATCTTCACAATAACCGTTTTACCATGATATAACACCTCTTTTGAAGGAACAACCGCTTCATCCATCCCTTTTGGGGAAGCATGCGTTATCCAGACAATTTTAAACACTCTGTCTGTCAGCATACCATCAAAACTACCCGTGCCGGCGCCTATGGTAAGTTGCTTTAATGCTTCATTATAATTTATTGGAATGTTTGCGAACCGGCCTTTTTCGTAGTTGTAGTTCGTGCCCTCATCTTCATACAATTTAAATGAGGCGTCTTTACCGGTATAAACAAATAAAGTAACTGTATCGGCCTTTTTTTGCGAAGTGTATTGAAGCTCCGGTCCAAAAGGTACTATAGACCCTTCTTTTGCAAAAACAGGCATCCGTTCCAATGGCGCATCGGCTGTAATATGTTGACCACCCTTAAAATATCTACCCGAATACATATCGTACCAGCCCTGCCCTGCCGGCAAATATAAATTCCTCTTTCTTTCTTTAAAATTATAAACAGGATTTACAAGTAATGAAGGTCCGAACATAAACTGATCGCCGATATTTGTTACTGCCGTATCGTTTGCAAAGTCCATTACCAGCGCACGCATGATGGTGTAGTTATCGTGATGCGTCATGCCAGCTAACGTGTACGAATAGGGTAATAAACGGTAACGCAGTTTATCATAATATAACATGCTTTGATAAGCAGGATGACTTTCGGGCGCTATGTTAAATATCTCGCGGTACGGAAACTGTCCGTGTACGCGGAATAAAGGCACAAAAGCGCCAAACTGGTACCAGCGCGTATTCATTTCGCGCCACTCTTCCAGGTCCTGGTCATTTGGCTTCAGGTACCTGTTTTCCACTACAAAGCCGCCGACGTCCATTGTCCAATAGGGTACACCTGACAGTGAAAAATTTATACCGGCGGATATTTGTGCTTTCATATCATCCCATCTTGCTCCAATGTCACCGCTCCAGATAGCAGCGGCATAACGTTGAGAGCCTGCAAAGCCGGATCGTGTTAACAGGAACACACGTTTACCAGGGTCTGAAGATCGCTGGCCTTCGTAAATTCCTTTTGCATTTTGCAGCGGATAAGCATTCAGGTTTTCTGCCGCAGGTCCGATGGACGTAGGTGTCATCTGAAGCTTACGCTTTTCCGGTGATACGTTGGAGAGTATATCCGGTTCGCTGGCATCCATCCACCAGGCATCAAAGCCCTTGGTATAAATGTTTTTATGGATAAGATCCCAGAAACCTTTGCGTGCACTTGCATTAAAGGCATCATAAAAAGTGGATACGTACCCTTTGCCGATCCAGTCGCGTTGCCTGTCGGCGATATTTCTTTTGAACAGCCAGCCTTTTTTATCGAATTTATTGTAAGATGCAATGCCTTCATAAAACTTGGGCCATACGGAAATCATGATCTGGGTATTGTATTTTTCATGCAGCGTTTTTATCATACTGTCAGGAGATGGAAACCTTGTAGCATCAAATTCCTGGCTTCCCCAGTCGTTTTCTTTCCAATAGCTCCAGTCCAATACGATGTTGTCTATAGGAATATTTTTTTTGCGGAATTCCGCTATCGTATTCAATATTTCATCCTGCGTTTTATACCGTTCCCTGCTTTGCCAGAAGCCCATCGCCCATTTGGGTACGATGGTTGCTTTGCCTGTCAAAACCCGGTAGCCGCTTATCACTTCATCCATATTTTTGCCATATATGAAATAATAATCCAGTTGTTGTCCGGCCTCTGAAGAGAAGCCAAATTCGTTTTGCTTATCTGTGGGAAGTGGTTCTATCCATTTAAAAGAAATATATGATTCAGTGCCTTCCGGTATCCATTCTATCTTAATGGCTGTTCTTTGGCTTTTTTGCATATTCAGTTCCAGTAAAGCCGGTGCGGGATTCCATGCTTTACGCCAGCGATCAAGCCGTAGCTGACCGTTAAGCCAAACTTTGATATACCCGCCGTAAGTGAAGCGTAATTTGTGCATACCGGTAAATTCACTTGCTATACTGCCTTCCCATGTTACCAAGCCGTCTGCCGGTTTAAATTCAGGGGGTAACTGCAATTTTGAGTCGTTCAAAAATTCCATGTTGATGGCGCTTTCCGCTCTTTCAAGCACTTTGTCACCCGGTTTGCTCTTATCATTGCTGTATGTGGCAGTGAGCCACCCTTCCTCATCCTTCTTTGAATATAATCTGAAAGAAGAAAGAGGATGATAGGAACGGGTATCACCTATCTGAGTCAGTGAGTAATTGTCCCATAGAATGCCATAATTTTTTCGGGAGACTAAAAAAGGAATGGCTACCTCTGTATTATTCTGAAACAAGTTAACCTGCTGCCCTTTATAGTTAAAGAGATCATCCTGATGTTGCCCCAAACCATAATACGCGTCATCGCCGGTTGTTGTAAAAGTTTGAGAGAGGCCGTAACTTTTTTGTCCGTCAAAAATAGCAGGTAACAGGCGCCTTCCATTGAATGATCTTTCACGTAATAAAGGCTTACCATCTTTATCTGCATATGAAACCGCACCGGTTTTAAGCGTTACTGTGGCAGTAATATAGGGAGTTTTTATAATTACCTGAGAACTATTTTCCGTTAAGGTCCAGGCTTTACTGGTTGATGCATATACGGTGATCAAACTTTCCCTTTCAGCGATCTCTTTGGCAGGAGCAGCAATAATTCTAATAATCTTATCGTTTATTACCCGCAACCTGACAGCCACTGTATTACCTGAAAATTCAATATAAGGGTATACTATTACCCCGTCTGTAGTTTTTATAAAACGTTTCTCCGGAGGTATGGCATATACCAGGTTAATGGATAATGAACACAATGCAAGCACACAGGCCACAATCACTTTACTATTCATAACAGTACGTCTTAAAGTTTAAGCATAAGTATTTCAAACCAAAAAGGAAGATAAGATATTGTAAACGATAATCAGTACCGCAAGAGTATACAACAACCTGTTATTTTCATTCCGATACGGTAATTTGATGCTTCATCCGGCTATTTAATCACTTCACACAAATGCACCTTTTCATGCGTACAGAATCGTTGCATCTTTGTTCTGCAATCAAACAAAAACACTTAAAAAAAATAACAATGAAAAAGAAAATCACCCTGCTTGCAATAATAGCAGTTGTAATGACCACCGGAATTTTTGCTACACCAATTGAAGTAGCCGTAAACAACAAGGTATTAACTTCTTTTACCACCAGGTTTGAAGGAGCGAAAGAAGTAACCTGGAACAGTACCGATCAGTACATAAG
>CAXTDO010000049.1:0-15141 GCA_964242315.1 uncultured Flavihumibacter sp. | reverse complement strand
AATGGCGGAGCCCAGCTACTGACAGGATCTCCCACTGATATTGATGAGTATATGGCTCCTATAATGTCATAAACAAAACCGGCATAAGCCCATTCTTTTATCCTGCGAAATCCAGGAACAAGTATAGCGATCGCTCCCAGTAATTTAGCTACTCCGATAAACGGCAAAAAATACAACGGATACCCTAAATGATTCTTTACCATTTCAATAGCCTGAGGGTGCCTGATTATATCCGGAATTGCAGAAATAATCATCAGCACAGCTAAGAGTCCGGTGAATATCCAGTAATAAATGTTTATTTTTTTCATCAGCGTGTTTTTTAATGTTAGTTAGAACCTTACAATGTGTCGTGCTATAGCTTTAGATTAAACGAATACATCTTACTATAACTAAGGTAAAGAATTAACAATACATCTGAAGGGTGCAAACGCGGCAATTTTGGGGCGGTTTGTGACAACAATAAAAAAGGATCCACACGTAATGCAGATCCTCTAAGCTGAATTTTATAGGATATTGAACCTCTAAATTGCTAATAAACAAATAGAGAAAAAAGTTTAATGTTGACGGCTATAAGTAGCAGTTGTTGCACCCAACTTTGAGACATCGGTTGGTTTTTGTTTCATATATCCGTATCCACGTGATGGAGCTGTTTGTCTGGTAGACCGGTCATTGCCACATTGACCCAAAGCCCAGTATATTATTATAAACACCAGAATGGTGCTAAAACATCCACCACCCAGCTTTTTTGCTCCATAACCGGCTATTAAGCCTCTGAAAATGTTGTTCATTTGTAGTACGTTTTAAATTATTACTAAATAATCGTGCCATTAATACCAATGTTGTTGCTGTAACGGAAAGCCGCATCAACGCCACAATATCGGTAAAAAAGATTCAGATCATCAATTCTATGTATCAGGCATGCAATATTTATTGCGTTATTGTCATTTTAATTCATCAGAACTGCCCAAGATATTCCGGATCGAGTTGCTTGCGGTACTCAGGATGCTTCTTTACAAAACCGGCAACAAAAGGGCAGTAGATTATTACCAGTTTGTTTTGTTGTTCCGCGTATTTAAAGGCTTCGGTTGCCAACGCTCCTGCAACGCCCCGCCCTTCCAAAATTTCCGGCACAAATGTGTGCATCAAAGCAATATCCTGTTTATTGAACCGGTAACTAAGGTATGCTTTCTCTGCTTCCAGTTCAATTTCAAACTGCATTTCTCTTTCATTATTAGTAACATGGTAAATGGCGTTTGGCATAGTGGTAATAAGTAAAGTTTGAAGCTTCGGGTTAAACCGACATGTAAAATTTGCAAGTATTGTATAACTGCAGCATACTAATTTACATCATTTGTAATTATAAAGTGTAAGGGTAGTTAATTTTACACACAGCACTGAACAAACATTTCGTGCCGCCGATTTGTAAGTTCTGGCATATTTGACCAAAGCTATTTATTAGTGTTTTTTTAAACACAGAGGGCACAGAGGAGGAAACACAGAAGGCGCAGAGGGTTTCTCTGTGCCCTCCGTGGTTAAAAAACTCGTTGAACGGCTGAGGGTTTATATTCACTTTACATGTGACACGGCACTATCATCGTGTTACACGTAAATTGTCTGTTATTAAGACGCATAATCAAATATACCAGGCTGTATCTCGTTATGAAGGTTTAATGACCATACTGCGTATATTTAAGCGTTACAACCATTTTATAACCTCAAACTACATTGTGCATGTCAGGTAAAGTAGCACTTATATTTATCTTCAATCATCGTTACGATAAGAATATTCCTATTCTGGAAAAACTATATAACGCCAGGTTCAGCAATATTTATTTCCTGGTGCCTTTCTATGATGGAGATCACCCCAATGTAATACCTGTATACGAAAATTCTTTTTACTTTCAGGGATACATTGCCCAGGGGCTTAAGAATTACTTTTCCGAAAAATTCGAGCATTATATTTTTGCGGGCGACGACTTGGTACTAAACCCGGCCATCAACGAAGATAATTATAAAGAATACTTTCATTTGTCAGAAAAGGCAAGCTTCATACCTGAAATTTTTCATCTCGATGATCTTACTAACAATGACACACTCAGGTTTGAGACATTTAAAAATTCACCCGGCGGCCCGGATAAATATTACTGGTGGAGAATAAAGGAAGTGATTAATTACAGTCATCCAAAAAATGGTACGGAAACAGGTAAGGAAATGCCGTCTTTTTCAGAAGCTGAAACCATTTTAAAAAAACACGGTTACACTATACAGCCGCTAACGTATCAGGATATAAGAGGAGGCATATTTCCATTGAAGCTGAATGATCACCAGCACCGGGTGCATGTTGCCAAACATATCTATCATCTCAATCCTTTTAAGAAAGAGTATCCGCTTCCTTACCCAATGGTAGGATCTTACTCAGACCTGGTAATTGTTTCGCAGGCATCTATAAAGAAGTTTTGTCATTACTGCGGAGTGTTTGCAGCCAATGAATTGTTTGTGGAGTTTGCCATCCCAACTGCTTTGCTGCTTGCTTCAGAGGAAGTAGTTACGGAACCAAAAATAGGCAGGAGAGGTGAAATTTACTGGTCCTATACTAAAGAAGAAGCAGACAACTACGAAAAGCAAATGCAGCGTTATCATTACAACCTGCAGGAACTTGTCTCCAATTTTCCGAAAGAGAAACTATACATTCATCCGATTAAGTTATCTAAATGGAAAACATGAACTTCCATTGTATACTTCTGAAATACATGCAACCTTAGAGGTAAGTTTTTTTAACCACGGAGAACAGCCGGAGGAAGAAACACGGAGGGCGCAGAGAGTTTCCTCTGCGCCCTCCGTGTTTCCTCCTCCGGCTGTTCTCCCTGGTTAAAAAAAACCAATGTGCAATGCAACTTGGTGATCTTATATGAAGTAAGACTTCGCAAAGTCATTTCATTGATAATAATTATGAAATTATCATTCTTATTTTTATCTTTAGTTCATACCGTCATATAAGTGTATGCAAAACGTTTCTGTTTCGAATAATCTGATTCCTTATGCTGCTGTACCGGATCTTGTCGATACAAACAAGCTTTGCTATTCATTACCAGGTAAGGCACCTATGATATACGGCTTACATAGATCTATAGTCAGAGCAGGTATCTGGATGAACATCATGCTGCTGGCATTATACTATTTTAAAAATCCCGTAGCTGCGCTAAGAGCATTTAAAAATCTTAAAAAGATAAAGAGTGATTTCCGTGGTAAATATCCTGTTTTAAAATATGCAAAAACAGGAGGAAAATATTATTTTACTTTTAATGCGCCAGGCTGGCCATCAATATCTTTCAATAAATATGTGCTAAACAATTTCAAAAAATTTAATGACGCTACAGATGGGGCAACCTTAAACACAATTATCTTCGCCATCACTAAAAAATGCGGCTATCAATGTGAACATTGCTTCGAATGGGAGGCGCTTAATAAACCGGAAACACTATCGAGGGAACATCTCTTATCCGTAATCCAGTCTTTTCAAAAAACAGGCATCACACAAGTACAGTTAAGTGGGGGCGAACCCCTGAACAGGTTTGACGATATAATCTATCTTCTTCACAACATACAAAAAAGCACTGACGTATGGCTGTATACTTCGGGCTATCATCTCACAAAAGAACGGGCAACTGCATTAAAACAAAACGGATGCAAGGGTATCATAGTAAGTCTGGATCACTGGATTCCCGAATTACATAATATATTCCGGGGTAAAAAGAATGCGTTTGAATGGGCGGAAAAAGCGGTTAGTAATGCAAGAGAAAGCGGACTGGTAATTGCTTTGTCAGTCTGCGCAACGAAAGAGTTTATCACCCAACAAAACCTTGTTCAGTATGCCGAACTGGCAAAACAATGGGGTGTTTCTTTTATACAGTTGCTGGAGCCGAAAGCTGTTGGGCATTATCATGCTAAAGATGTTTCCTTAACCGAACCGGAAATAACGCTGCTTGAAAATTTTTACATAAACTATAATTATAATAAAACATACCATGCTTATCCTTCCATCGTATATCATGGCTTCTATAGCAGGCGGGTGGCCTGCGGCGGAGGTGCTAACCACTATGTTTACATAGACACAGACGGAGACGTTCATAATTGCCCGTTCTGCCAGAGAAAATTGTTTTCAGCATTGAAAGATGATATAGCCTATAACCTGCGTATAATGGCTGCCGGCGGATGTAAGTCGTTTATCAATTTCTTATTAAAAAAACAGTAGTATGAAGCCCTGGAATTATTTGATACTGCTTATACTGCCGGCTATGGTGGTTGCGGGATATTTCCTGGGAGGATGGTGGAATTTTTTAGTGCCTGTTTGTTGCTTTGCGGCATATCCTATCTCCAATCTCTTTTTAGCATCATCTGATGATCATGCACATTCCCATATCCCTTATTCTTCCTCAGGCTACAGCCTTGTTGCATTGACGTTCGTGCCGGTGCTTTTGATATTAACAGGCTGGTGCATTTATACGGCAGGCAGTTTATTAATGGATAAGGTTACATTTACGGGACTCGCATTATCACTTGGCATTGTAAACGGCGTACTTGGCTTTACGCTCGCGCACGAGTTCATCCACCGCTTTACAAAAAGACATCTGGCAGCGGGTTACCTGTTACTGTTACAAAACAATTACATGCACTATGGTATTGAGCATGTATGCGGGCATCACATATATGCGTGCACGCCGGAAGACCCGCATACCGCACGTGTTGGTGAATCTCTTTACGCTTTTCTGCCAAGGGCTATTGCCACTACTTATAAGAATGCCTGGAAAATAGAAGCAAAAAAGTTATCCCGTTCCTCAGCATCACTGTGGAGTATCCACAACCGCATGCTGATTTTTGGAGCCTTGCAATTGTTGCTGATGCTTACTATTTTGCTTTCTATCGGATACAAAGGACTTCTGTTCTTTCTGCTTCAGAACATGGTTGCAATTGTGCTGCTGCACGTTATAAACTACATGCAGCACTACGGACTGATGCGCAGGATAACCGGCAGCGGCCATTATGAAAAACTGGACGAACACCATGCCTGGAACACCGGTCACCGTAGCAAATCAGTTGATCTTTTTCATCTGGAAAATCATGCAGACCATCACATGCACCCCGGCCTGTCTTTTGAAAAATTAACGCAAAAGCAGGGATCACCGGAACACCCTTCAGGTTATTCATTTATGGTGCTGCTGACATTCATTCCCCCACTTTGGTTTAAGATTATGAATAAAAGAATTCCGTCTCATCTTTTAAATACAAATTCATGAAGAGCTTACATTCAAAATTATCGGGCATTGCACCTTTCATTTTTTTTCCGTTGCTAATTATTTTCCGAAAGAAAAAAAAGACTCTTTATGGATGCATCTTTGTTTTGTTGATCAGTTTAAGCAGTTGCTACCTGAATTATTACAGAACCAATACAAGTCCATCCATAGATGGCAATACCCTTTCCAGACTTAAAACAGAAAACAAATATTTCATTATCCATTATTTTAACAGCACATACGGGCTCGAGAACATGCGTGTGGAAGGAGAAACGTTACATGGCAACCTCGTTGCTCTAACCGACGCGCATTTAAAATACCTGCATCCTCCATCCGTTGAAAAGAACAGGTTCAGGAAGAAGGACCAGGAGCAGGCCCTGGTAGAAGTGCATCTCTATACGAATGCAAACAAACAACCGGGAGATGCCGTATTATCAGCAAGCCTCTCGTCTTTTAACAGGGCCGATATCTACGAATTAAATGAAGCAGCTACCCGGAAAAATCACATTTTAAGTACCGTTGGTATTGTTGCTACCGTAGTTGGCGTTGGTTTATTTATAGCGGCAACGGTTGCCCTGGCATCGAGCTGCAATTGTCCGCAGGTGTATATGGATAATGCCGGTACCTATACTTTTGCAAGTGGTTTATACAGTGGGGCGGTTTATTCAACGCTGGAGCGGACGGACTACCTCCCGCTACAAGTGCCCGCTGATTCAAAATATGTTTCTTTCAAAATATCCAATGCAAAAAATGAAGAGCAGTTTATAAATAATGTGCAACTGTTACAGGTTACTCATTTGCCGGGTGTGAATGTATTGTCTGACAGGCATGGTAGCATCTTATCTTACAACGCCGTTTTGTCGCCGGCATATGTTACAACAGACGGAAAAAATAATATTAAGGATGTTGTCTGTAAAACTGATCAGGCATATTACTCATTCGATAATAAAGCCAATGAAAATGGTTTGAGCGACCTGGTGCTAACTTTTGACAAACCTAAAGATACCGATAAAGCAAAACTGGTGATACATGGCCGCAATACGCACTGGGGTGGATTGTTACATAAGGAATTCGTCAGCCTGTTCGGAGACAGTTTTGAAAAATGGAAAGAAAAACAGGAAAAGGCAGACCGCAAAGAATTGGAAAAATGGCAAACCGACCAGGCGCTTCCATTAATGGTTTATATAAAATCATCAACGGGCTGGAAGTTTGTTGATTACTTTCCTCTCATCGGCAATACAGCCACACGCGATATGATCATGGAAATAGATACAAAAGAAATCAGGGAAGACAAGATCGAATTAAAACTTGAAACCGCTTACCGCTTTTGGGATCTTGATTTTACCGGAATAGATTACAGCACCAACGACAACCTGGTAAAAACCACTCTTGAGCCGGAGAAAGCTATTTCCTCTGACAGCACCGATAAAAGACCTGTACTCCATACCAGCGATGATCAATATGCCCATTTAACAGGTGATGCATCTATTTATTTTAAGTATGCGCTTCCTTCACCTGCACTAAACAAAACCTCATCTTATTTTCTGGTAAGCGGTGGTTACTATCACAACCTCGAACCAATAACAGGCAAAGCTAACCTGGCGGAGTTACTCAAGTTTCAAAAGAAGGGTGCCTTCGACAAATTTTCCAGGGAAAAGTATCAGGAAACTCAGGAGGTGGTGTCGGTTTTGAATGGTAATAAGCGGAAGTGATTTCTTTTAACCGCAGAAATGTCTGAACTGTGATTTAGCTGATTAAATGAAGGACTATGATTGTTCTATGTCATAGTCCATCATTTAATCAGCTAAATTACAGTTCAGACAATCTACTATCATTTCAGCAGCTCAATAGTAGCCATTGTCCCCTTTGCGGCTGTGCGCTCAAACAAAATGGTGCCGTTAACCAGTGACAGCCTGTTGTGTATGTTACGTAATCCAAGGCCCGAACCGGAAGAAAGATCCTGTGTTTGATGATCAAATCCTTTTCCATCATCCTGTACGGTAATTACCAATTTTTTGGGATGGTACTGCATCTCAATAATTATGGAGGTTGCTTCCGCATGTTTTACAATGTTATTAAGTAATTCCTGTACAATCCGGAATATTACCAGTTCGCTTTGTAACTCGGATCTCGATGTTTCGCCGTTTACGGATAGTTGAGTAGTGTATAAACCCGTTCTTTTTAAAATATTGAGCTGCTGGTCAATCGCGTTGGCTAAACCCAGTTTTTCTATAAAATCAGTGTTAAGCGTTTTAGCAAGGTCACGCAGATCCTGTATTACTTTTGTAAGTAAATTCCTCGATTCAAATAATTTGTCTCTGGCAGCTTCCGGCGAATCAATATCAATGGTGTTGATGTTGAGTTTTATAAAGCTCAGCGTCTGTCCTATGTTATCATGTATTTCTCCGCTGATGTTATGAAAGGTCTGTTCCTGAATTTCAAGCTTTGTCTTAAGGAGTTCCTGCTGGTGCAGGTTGATCTGGTTCAGCAGGTTTTCACGTTCTTTGATAACGTTCATCTTTTTCTGCTCATTCAGCGCATTCTGAAGTGATATGGCAATTTGTCCGGATAGCAGTTTAAGTAATTCAATTCTGTCTCTGGTGAAGGCGTTAGTGATCAGTTTGTTTTCGAAGTATAATAATCCAATCACATGTCCCTGGTGTATTATGGGCGAGCATAGTATTGATTTGGAGTCTTTAATAGCAGGATCGGAAAAAAAACTGCCATGTTCTGCAGCATTGTCTATAACTAAATTTTCCTGGGTTACATTCACAAACTGAATGATTGCTTCCGGTATCAGTTTATTTCCTTTTATTGGTACTGACGCTACAATTACTTCTTCCTCTGTATCAATTGAACCCGATGCCTCGATAAAGAATCCTTCTTCTTTGTTCAGGATCAGATGCCCCTGCTGAGCGCCTACATTTTCTACAGCAATTTTAACCAACTTCCTGAGTAGTTTATCTAACTGGATCTCACTTGAAATGGCTGTTGCAGCTCTTAAGATACTATACAGGTCTAATTCATGTGAACTGGTTTTAGCAGGTAAATCTGATAATGCGAAGTTGTGTTGTGAATTATTTAAAGCAATAATGCTCAGCGCATTTTCCAGTTGTTTTTCCTGCACCAGGTAAGCATATTTTTGCTCCATGTCTCTTGCCTTGTTGAATGCGCCCCATTGTTTATAAAACTTGTACGACTGCAAAAAATAATGCTGCGCAATAAATTCCCGGTGTTGCGACTGAAAGAATTTACCTGCCAGTTCACAGGCGAGGGCCAGGTCGTTGACATACTCATTCTTTTTAGCTTCCTCTATGGCTTTGTCGTATAGCAGGCCCGCTTTTCCGGGATGGCCGGTTACGCGCGACAGCTCCGCCTCCATCAGTAGTAATTTATGTAAGCCGTTCATGGGAGCAGAGCCGGCGAACTTCCTGAATATTTTAAGATTGCAGTGTATTTTTTTCAGGAGGGTTTTTTGTGACTGCCGGGGATTCACTAAAAATACCGACAACAGTGTAAGGGTTTCATAAAAAAAGAAGGTCATGTATTCCGAACTGCCCGGAACGCTTTTTAAATGACTTCTTGCCTCACGGGCATTATCAGTACACTCATCGTATTTCTCAAAAAGGAAGGATACGATCAACTTGTATAGATACATTTTATACAAAGCGGTTTCACCCCTGGTTTCTTTATAGAACTTCACCATCTTTTCTTCGTTATGTATCTTTCCCGTAAGTATCGTAGGGCTTGCTGCTTCTTCATGTAAATTCAGGACGGCCTGACCGCAGATGCTTTGCAAATTCAGTGCACTTTCATGTTTGAGTCCTTTAAAACTTTCGTTGAATTTTCCAATCTCTTCAGACAACTTCTTTAAATTCTGTCCGCAGAAAAATGCGTTGTGACAGTACACCAGAGCCGAGTAAGTTGCAAATTCAATATTACCATTTTCCAAACCATACCAGTAGTTTTTCAACAGCGGCTCAAGGGTATTTCTATAATGCTCTTTCCAGTGATTAATAAAGGTGTTTGCCATCATCCTGCTCTGGCATTTTAAACTTCCCACTTCATATTTTTCAGAGAGCTGAGCGGCTATTTTACCAAACCGGTATCCTCCATCAAAATCACCCATACCGGCAATCAGCATCAATGCATACGAGTTACAAATAACGCCCGAGTACTGCGAATTTCCGTATGTGATCATCAGGTAAAACAACTTGCATGTCAACAGGGGAAGCAAAGCAGGCCGGGCAAAATAAACTGCCGCACCTACACTGATCAGCACCCTGATGGCAGCCTCTGCAACAGGGTTCTTCAGTAAGGGCAGATCAATCAGGTTTTCCAACGGCTTGCCCAGGAGCATCCATTTTATTTGCACAAAAGCCGAAAGCACATGTATTTTACGAGGGTTTTGGGGAAAATTCATACCCAGCAATTCCAGCACCTGTAAGGCAGTCTGCAGGGCATCAAATAATTTTTGCCGGGCTATGTAAGATTTAATTCTTATCTCATAAACCCTTACCTTATCTAATTCAGTAGCGGCATTTTGTAATACCAGGTCAATCCATTCTTCCATAAGCCCGTGATTGCCGCTTAAGAAACCGGCTTCAGCTCCCTCGGAATATAATTGCAGCGCTAACTGATAGTTATGTTCCCAGATTTGAAAATGAAGCAAACTGATACCAATATTAAGATACTCAAAGGAGGGTTTGTATGCGGCTGAATTTTTTGCTTTTACACCTGCTATTAAATTCAGTCCGGCCAACTCCTCTTCTTCTTCCCGTGTACTTATAGTATCAATGCCCGAATTGAGCTGGTTTACAATTTCAAAAATATAGGTAGCACGGCCGTCATTATCAAGATTTTGCTGGAGTGCTTTACCAATTCTGGAATGTTCATATTTTTTTTTACTGTCTTCGATCAGTGAATAAGCAGCCTGCTGAATTCTGTCGTGTGTATAACGGTAACTATCACCCGCAATTAAAACAAGGCCTTCGTTGACGGCAGGTTTTAACTTTTCTTCGATTTCCTCAGGTGTTTGCTGCAAAACGATTACAAGCAGCTTCAGATCAAAATGATAACCCAGGCAGGCGGCGATCTTCAACAATTCCTGGGTGGCGCCAGGAAGCTTTTGAATCCTGCCTGTCATCAGCTCCACAATGTTTTCGATGTATCGCAGCCGGTTAATTTTAGTGGGATCCCAGGTCCAGGCGAAACTGTAAAAATCAAACACAAGAACCTCTTCTTCATACAAACACTTTAAAAATGCATTGATGAAAAACGGATTACCCTGTGATTTCTGATAAACAATATCAACAAGCGATTGATCATCCTCAATTTTCCCGTCTATCATTTCATTGATGATCTCCTCTGCATTTTGATAAGGCAGGGGAGAAAGGATAATCTTTTGTATATGGCAGCCCTCTTTTTGCATTTCTTCCATAGTTGTGGCAAACATGGAATGTGTAGTAATTTCGTTTGAACGATAAGCCCCTACAAAAAGAAAAGATTGCAGTTCTTTATTTGTTGTAATGATTTTTAACAGGTTTGAAGAAGCGGCGTCAGACCATTGCAGGTCATCGAAGAAGATAACGAGGGGATGGTCTTTTTTGGCGATACAATGTATGAACTTTATAAAAACATAATGAAAGCGGTTTTGGGTTTCATTGGACTCCAGTTCCGGAACCGGTGGTTGTGCGCCGATGAGCAATGCCAGATGTGGAATAATATCTGTTAATACCCTTCCATTTCCACCTACGGCTCTGAGGATTTCTTCTTTCCATGTGGCTATTATACCGTGATGCTGTCTCAGGATGTAGTCTGCAAATTCTTTAAAAGCCTGTATGAAAGCAAAATAGGGAGTGTTTCTCTGAAATTGATTGAACTTGCCTTCTACAAAAATTCCTTTCTGCTGGCGAATCGAATGTTTGAGCTGGTGCACCAGTGCCGACTTTCCAATACCCGAATGACCTTCAATAATAAATATTTCAACAGCCCCGGCGGTACTCACCCGCTTATAAGCCTGATGAAGGGTAGCAATTTCCTTTTCTCTTCCATAAAATTGCCTGGGATTTTGCAAACGTCCTGAGAAGTCGTGCCTGCTCAGTTCAAACAATTCAATGTTACCATGATTGATCCACTGATTAAGGCAGGTTTGTAAATCAGCCTTTAACCCGAATGGAGATTGATAACGGTCACCGGCGTTTTTGGATAGCAACTTGAGAATAATGTTAGAAAGCGCCACAGGAATAAGGGGATTACTTACATGTGGCGGCAGCGGACTTTTTGCAATATGACAATGAATGAGGGTTAAGGCTTCGGTTGCTTCAAAAGGAACCTTGCCGGTTAACAGTTCATACAATATTATTCCCAGCGAATATAAATCGCTGCGGATGTCGATCTCTCCATTGATCCTGCCGGTTTGCTCCGGTGAAATATAAACCAGCGAGCTATTCAAAAAATCAGGATGTTCGATAGTTCTGCTAAGCGTTGACACCTGGCAGGCTCGCGAAAAATTAATTAAAGTAACTTCAAATGTATGCGTATTAACAAGGAAGGAGCCCGGACAAAGACCCTGATGCACAGATCTTTTATGAAAAAAATATTGTAAAACTTCGGTGATACCTATTGCTATTTTAAGAGAATCGCCGATATCAATCTCGTTCTCCTGTATAAATTTTTCCAGTGAAACGCCTTCAATATCGGCTATAACAGCAACCGGATGGCTGTTGTATGTTTCCAGGTTCAGGTAGCGGGCTATTCCTTTGAAGTTGAAATTACTTGCTACTTCATATTCATGATTGGCATCGCTATCTTTATTGTTAAGCCCGGCATTTTCCAAAATCTTCAAAATAACTTTCTGCTTATCTGTATACCTTTCCGCCCTGTACAATAACATGTTATTATTCAGGCTGATCCTTTCCAATATATTGTACTCTGATTGAAGAAGCATTTTATGCAGATTCATTTGTTATAAAATGACGAACAGTCCGTGTTCCTGTCATTTCAATAAAGCATTCAGATGCTGCGAAACCTGAATAATTAATATAAAAAACCTTTTGCTTTACATATATTTCTAATAAATTTAGGAAAGTTTATCAAATACCAAATACCGGGAAAACACGGTTTTTCGATGTTAATAAAGAGGTGATTATTTAATCAATGATCTGATAACACCGGTACGGAGATCACAAAAGTAACTTTCTTTATCTGCTATTCATTTTCATTTCTTAATCATTATAAAACCGCCATTATTATGACATCGGTTCAGCAAAAAACGAGTAAAAACAATAACGGGAAATGGGTGGATTTTCAGGGTAATGAATTCAGCAAGCAGCAGGAAATGGATTATAGCTATAGTAATATTGATAAATTGATCCGGTTAAGTCTGGGCGAAAATGCCAATTACAGTAATGCCTTTTATAATGGTGATTACTCCATAACGTTAGAAGAAGCACAAAGAAGAAAGTATGAATTTATATGCAACAATTTAAATATCCGTAAAGGCAGTAAAGTGCTTGACCTTGGATGCGGATGGGGAGGATTTTTAAAATACCTGCAACAAATGGGAGCCGATGGAACCGGAGTGAATTTATCTAAAGGACAAATAGAAGCATGCCTTAAAAACGGGCTGAATGTTCATTTAAAAGACATACGTTATATACAACCTGAAGATTTTGGTTTATTTGACGCCGTTACCGGTATGGGCTGCTTTGAACACCTTGTATCGTTAGACGATTACCTCAATGGATTACAGGACAAGGTGTATGATGACTTTTTTAAAAACATTGCCGCAATTCTGCCCACTGGCGGACGACTTTATATACAAAGTATGGTGTTCAGCAAAAACATGATGCCTTATGAAGAGATTGACATCAACGCACCCAAAGGATCAAATGCCTATATCATGGCTTTGCTGATTAAACACTTCCCCAATTCATGGGCTCCATATGGCGGCGAACATATTATTCGCGCTGCCGCGCCTTATTTCAAATCTATTCACCACAGCAGCGGGCGCCTCGACTATATTGAAACCAACCGGCAATGGACCAAACGGTTTTACCGTTTCAGCTTAAAAAAGTATCTGTGGTTTCTTTCTTTCGTGCCAAGATATCTTACTGATAAAGAATTCCGTTACCAGTTGGATATACTTAAAATCCGTCCTAACCGGGTGTGTTTCGAACGCGAAATCATGGATCATTCGCGTATTGTGTTTGAAAAGATCTGATGGTTGCAATTCGGTGTGATTTACTTAACGACGTCAATTGTGGCAGCCATTCGGCCATTTTTTTAAACACAGAGAACATAGAGGGAGGAAACACAGAGGACACGGAGGCTTCTGTGTCCTCTGTGTTTCCTCCTCTATGTTCTCTGTGTTTAAAAAAAACTTACAAGGTCAACCTACAATTCACTTCGTAATATCCTATTTATTTATGAACATACACTTTCTCTGCATAAGCCTCCTTTCCCAGCTTCCTTAACATCCGGTAATGAGAATGCATTGCCGAAAAGAAAGTGGTATTTTCAATGTAAGGAAGGTTAAATTCCTCCGCCGTTTGTTTTACTATAGCAGATAAAGCCGGATAGTGAATATGGCATATCCTGGGAAAGAGATGATGCTCAATCTGGAAGTTTAAGCCTCCGTAAAAGAAACAAACCAATGGGCTTTTACGGGCAAAATTTGCAGTGGTTCTCATCTGATGCTCCGCCCACGCATCTTCAATATTTCCCTGGTCATTAGGAAATGGAAAAACCGTACCTTCTACCATATGGGCAAACTGAAAAACAAGTCCCAGGATCATACCTTCCACAACGTGCATCACCAGGAAACCAATAATAAATTGCCACCATGTTATATGAAGAAGAACCAGCGGCAGGCCGATGAACAGAAAGTAGTAAACAGCTTTATAAAGAAACAGATTAAAGTATTCCTTTTTCGGATGCCGGTCGTTGGGGTACTCTCCTATTTTCTTTTTAAAAAACGTTACATAATCCTTGCGGAACACCCACGTAAGGGAAGTGAAACCATACAGGAAAAACGCATAGATATGCTGGTAACGCTGGATTTTGTTTACATTTTCGGTTACTGATAACCTTATAAGGCCTGGTGCAATTGCGATATCCTCATCATGTCCGGGTATATTAGGAAATGTATGGTGAACGATATTATGCGTGATACGCCATAAGTATGGGCTCACTCCTATAAAATTTAACAGCAGGCTAAAAATCTGGTTAACCCGTTTGTTAGCCGAAAATGCTCCATGGATGGCATCGTGACAGATGTTTATACCGATGAAGGCACTGAAAGCTCCCAGCAGTCCTGCAAGCAATGCCATTGTCCATACATTAAATTTGTTGGAAAGGATCAGGGTATAAAGCAACAAAAACGTGGTTAAAAAGAAAAGGGCTTTCAACCACATCGCTTTATTGGCATTCTTTGAAATCAGGTGTTGTTTGAAATACATCTCTACACGCTGCCGGGTAACAGCAAAGAAAGAAGACTGGTAAGTATCTATGAACTTTACTCTGGTAGACATTCCGTATTATTTATATCAGATCATCAGCTGTCCAAACAGTTCTTTTTAACCACGGAGGAAAAGCCGAGGTAGCACGGAGATCCACGGAGGAAGCTCTCTCCGTGGATCTCCGTGCTACCTCGGCTCTTCCTCCGTGGTTAAAAAAACACTTACAGGGTTAGCACTACCTTTCAAATATAATAAAAAGCAGGAAGGTTTAAAGGGCCATATGGCTATTGACTATCAATAAATTATTTTTTACATTTAAGCGCCGGAAATACACAAAAAATTATTTATGTACTCTAATATAGCACTGGTTGATGATCACATCCTTATAA
>CAXTDO010000048.1:0-15174 GCA_964242315.1 uncultured Flavihumibacter sp. | reverse complement strand
ATTCTGCCATATGGCGGACGGAACAATGAAGAGTCAATATGCTTGCCTGCCATGATAATGTTCTTTAAATAGGCCTTGTCATCAACTTGCCAGCCATTTAAATGATTGTGAGTATGATTCCCCACACTATGACCATCGTTTATAATTTGTTTATATACATCAGGATGCTCGGCAACATTTTTTCCTATACAAAAAAAACTTGCTTTAGCATCAAACTGTTTTAGCAAGTCTAAAACAAAAGGCGTTACTGTTGGATGTGGCCCGTCATCAAAACTCAGGTAAATGTTTTTTTCCTTGCAGGGGATGCTCCATACATAATCAGGATACACAAACTTCTTTATTACCCACGGAGTTTTGACGAGATAGAACATTTAATGATCAATTATTAATGATTAATTATTAACGGCGTGTTACATCAAAGGTAAGAAACTGTATAATGTTTAGCCGCTATCCGTTAATCATTAACCATTAATCATTAATCATTAAATTTGGCTTATGGAAAAAAAAGTAAGGGTTCGTTTTGCGCCTAGTCCTACCGGCGGACTGCACCTGGGAGGAGTAAGAACAGTGCTGTTTAATTACCTTTTTGCAAAACAACATAGGGGAGATTTTATCCTGCGCATTGAAGACACCGACCAAAGCCGCTACGTTGAAGGCGCCGAACAATATATCATAGATTGCCTGCAATGGTGCGGACTAGATGCCGATGAAGGTCCTCACGTAGGCGGCCCCTTTGCACCTTACAGGCAAAGTGAAAGAAAAAGAATGTACAGAATGTATGCCGATCAGTTGATTGCTCAGAACATGGCCTACTATGCATTCGACTCCACACTGGAACTGGAAGAGATGCGAACGAAATTTAAAACAGACGATAACCCGCAGCCACAATATAATTATGTGCTGCGCGAAAAAATGCGCAACTCACTTACCATGAGCAAGGACGAATGCAGCCAACTTATTAATGAGGGGGCGCCTTATGTTATCAGGATAAAAATGCCGCAAAACGAAGAAGTGGAATTCACCGATATGATTCGTGGCAAAGTTCAATTCGACAGCAACCTTGTAGATGACAAAGTTTTATTAAAAGCCGATGGTATGCCTACGTATCACCTTGCAGTTGTAGTGGATGACCACCTTATGAAAATCACTCATGCCTTCCGGGGTGAAGAATGGCTACCCAGCGCGCCTGTTCATATATTATTATGGAGATACCTTGGATGGGAAGCTCAGATGCCGCAATGGGCACACCTTCCCTTAATACTAAAACCTGATGGTCATGGAAAGCTTAGTAAAAGAGACGGTGACCGGCTGGGCTTTCCGGTATTTGCGATGGATTGGAAAGACCCAAAAACGGGTGAACTCAATACTGGTTTTAAAGAAAAGGGGTTTCTGCCTGAAGCTTTTATAAACATGCTTGCCATGCTCGGGTGGAATGATGGCAGCGAACAGGAAGTGTTTACATTAAATGAGTTGATAGAAAAATTCTCCATGGAAAGAGTTCATAAAGGAGGTGCTAAGTTCGATTATGAAAAAGCAAAATGGTTCAATCATGAATGGATCAAAAGAACCGGCGATGATGTATTAGCCGACAATTTACTGTTGTTATGGAAAGATAACAACATCACCGCAGACAGATCTTTCATCATTAAAGTAGTAGGTATGGTAAAGGAACGCTGCTTTTTGATGAACGACTTCTGGGATCAAAGCTCCTTCTTTTTCCAGCCACCATCAACTTATGATGTTACCTCTGTAAAAGCAAAATGGAATGAAGACAAAAATAATTTTTTCGAAGACTTCGCCCACGAAATTGCGCAGCTAAACAATTTTGATCCACTTACAATTGAATCCTGTTTCAAAGACCTCGCAATCAAAAAGAATATCAAGGCAGGCGAGTTACAACTGCCGTTCAGGATTATGCTCGTTGGTGGCAAATTCGGACCACCTGTTTTTGAAATTGCCTCAACTATTGGCAAAGAGCAAACAAGCAACAGAATACAGAAGGGATTAGCAGCATTAGTCTGAACCATGATTCACCTGATTAAAGGATTATCTTGAAGGAATGCTTACATCATGATAACCCTTTAATCAGGTGAATCATGGTTCTAAAACAGTAAATCATTAAATGGCATTTATAAAGAAATATCGTGTTCCTCTTGTTCTTGCACTCATAAAATTCATACTGCCCTACCTGCTGCAGAATCAGATCTATGACTTGCATCGTGATGAATATTTGTACTTGGCAGCAGCAAGGCACCTTAACTGGGGGTTTATGGAAGTGCCCCCTTTACTATCATTATTTGCAACGATCACACACTTGCTGGGAGATGGTTTTTTCTGGGTAAAATTATGGCCATCTCTATTTGGCGCGTTTACAGTGCTTGTTGTATGTGAAATGGTTACTGAGATGGGAGGCCGCATTTTTGCTCAATGCATGGCTTCAATATGTATGATAGCAGGAACGTACCTGCGCACGCATTTTTTGTTCCAGCCAAACTTTTTAGAAATTTTCTGGTGGAGTTTGCTTGCTCTTTTTATTATCAAATACATAAATTCGCAACGTCCGGTTTATATCATCATGTTAGGCATCACTATCGGGTTGGCATGGCTTAGCAAATATTCTATTGTTTTTTTTGTAACCGGCATGATAGCAGGGCTGGTTCTTACTCCTAATCGGAAGATACTCTTTCACAAATATATTTACTGGGCGGCAGGAATTGCATTGCTCATTTCGCTGCCAAACATCATCTGGCAGTACAACCATCGCTGGCCGGTTATACATCATATGAAAGAGCTTCGGGAAACACAACTTCAATTTGTATCTCCATCAGATTTTTTAAAAGATCAGGTCCTCATGCACCTGCCCTATGTTTTTATATGGTTAGGGGGATTAATCTGGCTGCTGTTTTTCAGAGCTGGAAAACCATACCGGATACTGGCATGGATATACCTGACCGTTATAACTTTATTAATCATTTCATCAGGCAAAAATTACTACTCACTTGGAGCTTACCCGATGCTTTTTGCCGCCGGTAGTGTATGGCTGGAAAATGCCACCGGATATAAATTTAAATGGCTTCGTTACGCTTATGTAACAGTGATCATTGCACTTTTTGTGCTGTTTGTTCCATTATTACTTCCAATATGGCAACCTGGTAAATTAGCTGACTACTACAAAAAATCAGGAATGGATAAAACAGGCACCTTAAAATGGGAAGACCTTAAAAATCATCCGCTGCCCCAGGATTTTGCAGACATGCTCGGCTGGAAAGAACTTGCGAATAAAGTATCTAACGTGTATGCGCAACTGCCCGATTCTGTAAAAAGCAAAACGATGCTGCATTGCCGTAATTATGGTCAGGCCGGCGCCGTATCTTACTATGGGCGTGGGCTTCCGCAGGTAAACACCGACAATGCCAGTTTCCTGTTCTGGATGCCTGATACATATCATGTTAAAAATATTTTACTGGTTGGGAAACACCTGCCTGATCCCGATGATATTGTATTTCAACAGTTCGAAAAGCACCGGATAGTAGATAGTATCACTAATCCGTTTGCGAGAGAATTTGGCACTAAAATATTTTTGTTTGAAAATGCTAATGATAAAGCAGACTCACTGATTGAGGCAAGTGTAAAAGAACAAAAGGATGAATTCCGGAGGTGAGCAGGGTTTTCAGGATTAGATAATAATTTTCAGAATTTTGTTCAAAACAATACCGGCCTAATCATTTTACTATTTTTACACCATAATGTTATTCGATGCATGAAAAATTAAAGAGGCCACTGAGGGTTCTGGTAGCCAAAATTGGTCTGGACGGACATGACAGGGGTGCAAAAATTATTGCTACCGCGCTTCGCGATGCCGGAATGGAAGTGATTTATACCGGGCTCAGGCAAACGCCTGAAATGGTTGTTAATGCTGCGTTACAGGAAGATGTTGATGCGATCGGCATCAGCATTCTAAGCGGTGCTCACAACACCATATTTCTTAAAGTAATGCAATTGATGAAAGAAAAAGGAATGGATGATGTGTTACTTACCGGCGGCGGAATTATTCCACCTGATGACATGAAAATTCTTAATGAAAGCGGTGTAGGAAAATTATTTGCTCCGGGAACACCCACCTCTGAAATTGCAGGTTATATAAGTGACTGGATTACAGAACACCGGTCTTTTTAAAATCAACTTATAAGCATGATGTATCAAACCATCAATACCCGGCTGGAAAAATCAATTCTTATTATTACCATCAACCGGCCCGACAAATTAAATGCGCTTAATAATATGGTAATGCAGGAGCTCAATCTTGCATTAGATGAAATTTATAACAATAACGATATCAGATCGGCAATTATAACAGGTTCCGGAAACAAGGCATTCGTAGCGGGTGCAGATATCAGTGAGTTTTTAAAGATCGGCGATGATGGCGAATTATTGGCCAAAAAAGGGCAGCATCTATTTTTCCGCATTGAAAACGCACCCAAACCTATCATTGCAGCCGTAAACGGTTTTGCACTAGGCGGAGGATGCGAATTAGCGCTGGCCTGTCATTTCAGGATCGCTTCGGAGAATGCAAAATTCGGTCAGCCTGAAGTGAATCTCGGCATCATACCCGGTTATGGCGGCACCCAACGTTTAACCCAACTGATAGGCAAAGGGCGTGCAATGGAATTATTAATGTCGGCAATACTCATGGGAGCAGAAACCGCGCTTCAATACGGGTTGGTAAACTATGTAGTAGCTCAGGAAGAATTGCTGAATAAATCAATCGCTGTCCTTTCACTGATCAATGAAAAGCCGCCCATCGCTGTTGCAAAATGCATAGAAGCAGCCAATGCCGTCTTTGATTATTCCCGCAATGGCTATGAAGTGGAGGCCAGCAGCTTCGGAGATTGCTTTAAAACCCAGGATATGAAAGAAGGTGTAAATGCTTTTCTCGAAAAACGGAAACCAAACTTCACGGGTAAATAGCTGTCAGCTTTCATCTGTCAGCATAAGTACCTACCTTTATCAACCATCAAATAATTAATCATTAACAATTAATAATTAACCATTATACTATGGATTACAGAATAGAAAAAGACACAATGGGTGAAGTGAAAGTTCCGATAGATGCACTCTATGGAGCGCAGACGCAACGCAGTATCGATAATTTTAAAATTGCACAGGATATCAACCGGATGCCAAAGGAAATTATCCGCGCATTTGCTTATTTAAAAAAAGCCGCTGCTATCACCAACCTGGAAGCCGGCGTATTAGCACAAGAGAAATCGGATTTGATCGGCCAGGTATGCGATGAAATCCTGGAAGGAAAATTGGATGAATATTTCCCATTGGTAGTGTGGCAAACGGGAAGCGGCACCCAAAGCAATATGAATGTTAATGAAGTGGTTGCCTATCGCGGGCATGTGATAAAAGGAGGGCAACTTACAGACAAAGATAAATTCCTTCATCCCAATGACGATGTAAATAAATCGCAGTCATCGAATGATACCTTTCCCACGGCGATGCATATAGCCGCATATAAAATATTAACTGAAGTAACCATACCCGGAATTGAACTTTTGAGAAATACTCTTGCAGAGAAAAGCAGGCTGTTCATGAAAGTGGTAAAGATAGGACGAACACATTTCATGGATGCCACGCCTATAACGCTTGGCCAGGAAATCAGCGGTTATGTATCTCAGTTGGATCACGGACTTAAAGCAATCAAAAATACATTACCACACTTGTCCGAGCTTGCTCTTGGCGGAACGGCTGTTGGCACCGGCATCAATACACCGCCGGGATATGCAGAAAATGTTGCAGCACATATAGCTGCATTAACAGGACTTCCTTTTATCACTGCTGAAAATAAGTTTGAAGCGCTTGCTGCTCATGATGCCATTGTAGAATCTCACGGCGCCTTAAAAACAGTTGCCGTTAGTCTGATGAAGATTGACAATGATGTACGCATATTCTCATCAGGGCCAAGGTCGGGCATAGGCGAAATTTTTATTCCGGACAATGAACCGGGATCATCCATTATGCCGGGAAAAGTGAATCCTACCCAATCGGAGGCGCTTACCATGATTGCCGCACAGGTTATGGGGAATGATGTGGCGATTAATATAGGAGGCGCCACCGGTCATTTTGAATTGAACGTTTTTAAACCTGTTATGATCTATAATTTTCTTCACTCGGCGAGGCTGATAGGCGATGGTTGCAGGAGCTTTAATGAAAAATGTGCTGTCGGTCTTGAACCGATAGAAGCTAATATCAAAAAACATCTTGATAATTCTTTGATGCTGGTAACTTCTCTCAATACAAAGATTGGTTATTATAAGGCGGCTGAAATTGCACAGAAAGCACATAAAGAAGGCACTACCTTAAAAGAAATGGCGGTGAAATTAGGTTATGTGAGTTCCGAGCAATTTGATGAATGGGTGGTGCCCGCGGAGATGGTAGGGAAGATAGATTAATCAGCTATCAGGTATCAGGTATGGGGTATGAGGAAGACAAGTTTTCTTACCTCATACCTGATAGCTTAATAGCATGAGTACTTAAAAATATATTCCTTACCCGAGTATAAATTGTTTACGCTGAAATCATCCCCGGTAAGTTCAAAACTGATAACACGGTTTTGTGCGTCATAGCTGTAATTTACAAAATTGGAAACCGTTGTTGAATCCTGGCCGGTATTATAGTTTTTAAAAACAGTGGTGGCCTTTTTCACCGGATTAATTGAAGTTGGTCCGGCATCTATTGCTGTTTGAAAATAAAATATTTCCGGAGCCACCGCATTGAAATAGATAAAGTTCCTGATCGTTCGGGTAGTTTCATATTCATAGGTGATATCAATAAACGTTTGCAACGTTGTGCCGTTGTTCACCTTTGCCTCAGTTCTGGTAAGGTTGCTTCCTGCGTAAGTATAATCCATTTCAAACGACGTAATACCGGGAAATAAATCATACTCTTCCGTTCTTCTGATAAGTTGCCCGATAGTGTTATAAGCATATTTGACAGTGAAGCGGTCACTGGTATTGTCTTCGGGGAACTCAAAACCGTGGAACTCGGTTACTTTGCCATCGGAGCCGGTTAAAAAGTACTGTTGTGCATCAACCTGTATTTTACCGGTAGTATAACTTACCCCAAAAGTATAGTCTACGCTATTATTTAAGCTATCAACCAACTGAACGCTGGAAACTTTATGATCTGCAGTGTAGGAAGTGTTATAAGTATACTCAACAATACGACTAAAATAATCCGATTCGATAATCTTTTCTATTTTACAGGTAGTATTGATAGTATCAACCGGCAACTTTCCTCTGTTTTCCAGGCTGTATTCTTTCCTGCAGGAGTATAATATTAGTATCGAAATTACAATGAAGAACAGGATTCTGGTATTTTTCATAAGATAAAATGCGTAACAGATGATTTGTATTACAAGATAAAATCACAATCACCTACACTACGTATAAAAATACCGGTAAATTGTAAGAAAGAGGAATATGAGCAGGATTAAATCCAGGAAACTAAGAGCTAACACTTAGTCAGGTATGAGGTATGGGGTATGAGGTAAGAAATCTGTTTTCCTCATACTCCATACCTCATACCTGACTAAGACACCTGTATATGATCATTCACCTTGGAATTGGTTTCAACAACCGGGTGCTCTCCGGTGCCCGGATGGTGTTTGAAAAAGCGCTTTTGAAAAAGTAAAATAGCAATTACACCAGATGAAATTGAGGCATCGGCAATATTAAAAACAGGACTAAAAAATTCGAATTCTTTATCACCTAAAAACGGAACCCAGGAGGGATAATGAGATTGTATGATTGGGAAATACAACATGTCTACCACTTTTCCATGAAGGAATCCGGCATAGCCCTTTGCCGGAAAAATTTTAGCAACATGAGTAAAGGTGCTTTCTTCAAATATCAACCCGTAAAACATACTGTCTATAAGGTTGCCTAAGGCGCCTGCAAATATTAACCCGGTGCAGATGATAAATCCTCTGTTATATTTTTTGCGGATGATGCTCCTGATATAAAAAACACCAAAGATCACTGCGAAGAGCCTGAATAAGGTAAGTGCCATCTTTCCCAGTTCACCACCGAATTTCCATCCCCAGGCCATCCCTTCATTTTCAACAAAATAAATCTGAAACCAGTTCCTGTTCCATCCCAAAGGCCTGATACCCTTATCATAAGGTGTTAACATGGTATGATATTCATCCCAGCTATAGCTTAAGGGCATGTGTGTCTTAATCCAGATTTTTAAAACCTGGTCGATAACGATGATAATCAGTATTAAAAAGAAAATATATCTGGCCTTCACAAACTAAAAATTTGAACGCAAATATAACCGTAATGCGTGATTCGACAATCACCGGCTTTTTTTAACTACGGAAGCAGGATTTGCAGGATTGAAAATTATTTACAGAATTTTGATGCAAAATTTTGAAAATTATTTTTAATCCGGAAAATCCTGCTTCTGCGGTTAAAAAAATCATTCATAATAAATTCGCTTCACCCGCTGTGATATACCCGTCATGATCTCATATGGAATGGTCTCGGCCCATTGAGCTACCAGGGATACGGAAAGATCTCTTCCAAATACAATGATGTCATCTCCCTCCTGCACTCCGCTAATTCCCGTAATATCTATCATCGTCATATCCATGCAGATACTTCCCACCACAGGAGCAAGTTGTCCTTTTACCAGCATCTTGCCATTGCCGTTACCCAGGCGGCGGGGGTATCCGTCTGCGTAACCCAGACGCACCGTTGCAACAACAGAATCACGGGTTAACACGCCTTTGCGCCCATAGCCTACCGTTTCTCCTTTTCTTACATGCTTTATCTGGGCAATGGTAGTTTTTAAACTAGATACCTCCTTCAGATTAAGCAGCCCTGAGCCTCCACTGTCAACGCCATACAAACCTATCCCTAACCGAACCATATCAAGTTGCAGATCGGGATGCCGAGAAATACCTGCTGAATTACTAATGTGCTTTATAAATGAATAACCGGTATCTCTTTGTATTTCATTACAGGCTGCGAGAAAGCTTTTAGCCTGAATCTTAGTATACTCATCATGCCTGAGGTCCTCGCTCGCTACAAGATGAGTGAATACACTTTGTATCTTAAAAGAACTCTTCCTCAGCAAATCCATTAAAAGCGGCAACTGGCCTAAGTCAAAACCCAGCCGGTTCATACCGGTTTCCAGTTCTATGTGCACCGGAAACTGAAACAATTCTTTCTTCTTTAAAAATGCATCGAACTTGTTTAAGATGGCAAAAGAATAAAGATCAGGTTCCAGGTGATATTGTGTTAAAGCATCAAACGTACTTTCTTCAGGATTCATAATCATTACCGGCAATGTGATTCCTGATTTGCGCAATTCAATACCTTCATCGGCATAAGCCACAGCCAGGTAGTCAATTTTATGAAACTGCAGCAGGTTGGCAATTTCATAACTGCCACTGCCATACGAAAATGCTTTCACCATTGCCATTAGCTTCGTGGAAGGCCTTAATAATTTATGGTACTCATTAAGGTTATGCAACATTGCATTCAGATCAATTTCAAGAACTGTTTGATGAACTTTCTGCTCCAGCAGATGCCCTATACGCTCAAATTCAAATATCCTTGCGCCTTTTAACAGTATTGTTTCGTTACTGAACAACAGCAGCGGAAACTCCTTTAAGAAGGCATCCATATCCGGGTAAAAAAAAGACTTCAAACCGGGAACTTTTTCAAAGGCCTGGAAATGTTTTGAAATATGAGCACCAATACCGAATAGACGGCTGATGTTTTTTTGGCTAAGCGAATTGGCTATTTCATAGTACAGGTCTCTGTCGTTTTTACCACTCTGAAGGATATCGGAAAGAATGATGGTTTTTTTAACATGCTGTTGTTGATGGGTTAAAAAATCTAAAGCAATTTTCCACGAACTAAGGTCGGCACTGTAACTGTCATTGATAACAGAACAATTATTAATGCCCTTGTTCAGTTCCAGGCGCATAGCTACATGTGAAAGCTTTTCAAAACGCTGTTGAATAAATTGCTGGTCTGTTTGCAGATAAAGTAAGGCACACAGGCATGTGATACTATTTTCTACTGAAGCATCATCAGTAAAAGGAATGCCGATGGTAATTTCCTTTTGATTATAAACAGCATTAATGGAAGTGCTGGTTACATCTTTTACGATAGACATCACACGGAGCGTTGCTTCTATCTTTGAGCTCCATGTAAAAAAATTTATTTTAGATGCCGTACTGCCATCACGTAACTGCTTAATGTAAGATGCCACCCCTTCGTTGATGGAAGGGTAATCGCTGCAATAGATCAGCGTATCAACATTTTTAAATAGCTGTAATTTCTCATTTACTTTTTGCCGGATATTTAAAAAGCCCTCGCTATGCGCTTCACCTATATTGGTAAAGATGCCGATCGTTGGCTGAATGATTTTTTCAAGCTTAAACATTTCATCACTCTCTGAAATACCGGCTTCAAAAATTCCAAGCTGATGCGAATGATTCATCTGCCAAACGCTCAGGGGAACACCTATCTGCGAGTTATAACTTTTAGGACTCCTTACAATATTATACTTTTCTTCCAGTAGCTGGCTCAGCCATTCTTTTACGATGGTTTTTCCATTACTACCGGTAATACCAATCACCGGAATGGTAAATTGTTTACGGTGATGTGCTACCAACAGATGTAAAGCCTGCATGGCATCTTTAACCAGGATAATAGTAGCTTCAGGATATTCTTCCACTAAAATTTTGTCACTTACTACAAAATTCCGCACTCCCTTTTCATACAATTCTTTAATGAACGGATGGCCATTACGCCGCGGACCAATTAAAGCAAAGAATAATGATGAGGAAGGAAATATAAGTTTCCGGCTGTCAAGGAGTAAGTGTTCTATTAATGCGCCCGGCTGTTTTGATAAAAATTCGCCTTTAATAATTACGGCTATATCTTCTATTGTATACTCCACGTAAAATTATCTTGTTAACTAATTATTTTCTTCAATGATGATATCAGCCTCATCTGCCATTTTGTGTTTTACCTGCCCTGTTTATAGAATACAGTATCGATGCCATGATGCATACAAATATCACAATCAATGAAACATATACCGGCAGTTCAAAATGAAATATTTCTGCAAGCATCTTCAGGCCGATAAATATAAGTACTATTGCAATGCCCTGTTGAAGGTACCTGAATTTATCTACCGCGCCCTTTAGCAGAAAGAACAGGGAACGAAGTCCCAGCACTGCAAAAATATTTGAAGTGTATATTACCAATGGGTTTTGTGATATTGCAAAAACGGCGGGAATGGAATCCAGAGCAAAAATAATATCTGTGGTGGCCAGCATTATAATAACAACAAACATATTGGTATAATACCGTTTCCCATCTTTAACAACCGTAAATTTTCCTCCGGCTTCCTCATTGGTTAAGGGAAGAAAACGTTTGAGAAACTTATAGATTTTGCTTTCCCCAAGGTCTTTCTCTTCATCGCCTTTAGCGGAAAACATTCTTACGCCTGTAATAAGAATGATAGCGCCAAACACATATAATAACCAGTGAAACCTTTCAATCAATTCGATACCCACTGCAATGAAAAGTATTCTTAACCCGATGGCCATAAGAATTCCGATAAGCAGGGCTCTTGCATAATATTGTTCCTTAACTCCAAAGAAAGAAAAGATTAATATAAAGAGAAAGATATTGTCAATGCTCAGCGACCATTCCATCAGGTAAGCGCTCAGGTATTCTACGGCTAATACATGCCCGTTACCATACCAAATAAAACCAAAAAACAGTAAAGCAAGTATAACCCAGAGTACGGTTTGTAATAAAGCCTTTTTAATAGAAATGGTGGTTGCCTTTTTACTCAACAGGCCAAGATCTAAAACCAATGCTATCAATAATACAATTCCAAAAACAAGGTAAGTTAACTGATCAGATAACATTTTTAATGATTAATGTTTAATGGTTAGTTATTAATGATATAGTAAATTTGCAGACATTATTCTTTAAAATTAAACCACTACCCGTTAATAATTAATCATTAATAATTAATCATTAACAGCGTATTTTCTGCGGCGCACGAACTGATAGATGATGCCAATTACAATTACAAGTAATACAGGTAATATAATATTTATTAACTGCCATGTTGTTTTTTCTTCTTCCAGCTTCTTTTTATCAATTAATCTCAGGGTATAATCTTTACCTCTCGTTTCTAAAATGCCGGTACTATCGGTCATATACTCAATACAGTTAAAGATAAATTCTTTATTGGCGTACTGATATCCGGTAAACATATTTTTACCCATAGGAAGCGGCCCATCTTTTTGCGATACCGCATTCAATGCAATATCACCGTCTGATATTACAATCATTTTATTGTCGGTAGTGTTTGCCGGCACAAAAGGCCGGTGGTAATAAGCAAGTGAATCTTTCATAGCCGCAGATATCCGGTTAGTATATAAGGATGAAAACCTGCCTTCCAGTAAAACGGCAACAGGAACATTGCTCCGGGTAAAAGAATTATATTCCTCTTTATTTTGCACGGCTTTCCACGAAACGCGGGCCGGACTTGATAATATCTTTGCGTAGGGTGATGTGGTTAACAGGTATGTTTTTTTTATTCCCGCAGCTTTAACCGTATCTATTGAGTTGGGAAACTGAGCAACAACGTAATCAAGATTTTTAGCAATTGGATGGCCGTTTGTATTGGATAAAAGCGGGAAATAATTCCAGTCAACCAATTCAATTTGCGGTTTACCACCCATGCTTCCTATAACCGAAGGCATTTGATCGCTGGTAATGTCTTCAACAATATCTAAATTAATTCTGGCACCATATTTAAAAAGCAGGTCCTCAAGATTCAATCCACGGTCAAAAGCAATGAAATCGTTTTGTGCCCTTTGTAAACTATCATATTCCGCATAAAGATTGTCGATCATCCAGATTACCTTGCCTCCGTTCATTACATACTGGTCTATCTTTAGCTTTTGCTCATCTGAAAAGGGCTGGGTAGGTTTTACGATCAGCAGGGTGCTGAAAAAAGCAGGAATAGCTGCAACATTATTTATGGGTAATATTTTAAGATTATAATTTGCTTTTACTGAATTGATAAGATCATACACGTTATAGGAAAGCGATTCTCCGTTATCCGACAGGTATCCTACAAGTGGCAACGTATCCAGTGTAATTTTATTAATGGCATTTGCCAGTTTGTATTCCAGTAAAGCCTCAGCATTGTTTAAAGAATTAATACCGTTGACGGAGCTTTGTCCCTGTAAAAAATCTATAGCTATTGCCCTGTCCTTATACGTTACTATTGCACCGGGGTAGATAAATCTTTCTTCCTGTCCTTCTCCCTGTTTGGTTTGAGCTTTAACATTCATAGGAGAAAGACCCATTCGATTCAGGGAATCGAGAAAAACCTGCTTTAGGGTATCATTCAGCCCTTCTCCGGGCTTTTCAAACTTGTATTGAATGTTATTCCGGCCGGTTTCTTTAAATTCCCGAAGTATGTCTGAGGCGCTGCCGGCGAGTTTTTTAAAGCCTGCCGGCATATCACCGGTAAGGAACAAAGTAATATTTACGGGCTCATCAAGTCTGCGAAGCAGTTTCAGGGTAGGCTGAGATAATGTAAATCTTTTTTCAAGGGTAAGATCTATTCGAGAGTGGAAAACCGATGTGAGAAAATTAATACCCGCCACCAATAGCAGCAACCATATCCATCCATATTTTGAATCAAATATTTTTTTCATCAGGAGATTGAACATTAACGGCGAACCAGGTTACGATGTGTAAAGAATAAAAATAATATGATACTGCTCAGGAAATAAATTACATCTCTGCTGTCTATAACGCCCCTGCTGATGCTTTTGTAATGAAAATCAATACCAAGCATTTCTATGTAATAATCGGCTCCGGAAGTAAATACCGGAATTTTGCTGATGGCATCAAACCCAATATATAATAATATACAAGCCGCTGCACAGATAATAAATGCCATTACCGGATTACCGGTAATGCTGCTGCAAAAAACACCAATGGCGGTAAACACGGCCGCTAAGAAAAGAAGTCCGATATAAGAGCCAATTGTTGCACCGGTATCAATCTCGCCGCTTACAGATAAAGATTTTAAACATATTACATAAAGGATGGTTGGTATAAGGGCAATTATTACCACCGTCAGGCTTCCTAAGAATTTACCATTCACAATCTGCCAGCTACTTAACGGCCTGGTTTGTAGAATCTCGTATGTACCGGCCCTGAATTCATCGGAGAAACTGCGCATTGTAATAGCGGGAATCAGCAACAATAATATCCAGGGTGAAAGGCTAAAAAATTTATCCATTGTAGCATAGCCAAAATCAAAAATGCTTGAGTCCGGTAGTACAAACAACATCAGTCCGGTGATCAGTAAGAATAGTATGATAGCCATTAAACCGGTTAAGTTGCTGAAAAACTGCCGGAATTCCTTTTTACAAATAGACCACATGCTTCAAAAATAAGTGATATAACGGAGAGAAAATGAAGTTTTGCACTTTCATAACGCAGTACCCCTTATTTCAATTTAATAAAAAATAAATCTGAAGATGGTGCAGCATAATAAAATAAGCAGTTGTCTGTATATGAGGAGTGCTTAAAACTTTGAAACCTTTCCTTTCCGAAGAACATACGGTTAGGCTCTAATTAAATAACCGAAACCAACTGCATGAAGGTCCTGCTTATTAGCGGGACCTTCTTTTTTATCACGTCAGTCTGTTGATTTTTTGTAAGAGCAAAAAGCCTTTGGTATACCAAAAGGCTTTATAATGTAATAATTTTCAATATTCAACAATCAATATTCAATGTTCAATAAAGTAATCCGTAGAAAAGCTCTGGATTTAATTGAACATTGAATATTGATTGTTGAATATTGAAAATTATTTCTCTACACTGCAAAGCTTTCCCCACATCCGCAGCTCCTGCTTGCATTAGGATTACTGAAATAGAAACCTTTTCCGTTTAACCCATCGCTGAAATCAAGCGTAGTATTCACGAGGTATAAAAAACTTTTCAGGTCGGTGACTACTTTTAAACCATTATGCTCAAAAACCTGGTCCATCGGCTTTTGTTCATTATCAAAATCCATTTTATAGCTGAGGCCTGACCA
>CAXTDO010000047.1:10595-15522 GCA_964242315.1 uncultured Flavihumibacter sp. | reverse complement strand
GGCAGGAAGGGTAAGTTTCATTAGTGGCACCGCTATGATTGACCATATCATTGCATCGAATGAATTAATGAATGAGTACATCACATCATCCGCTGATATTGAAGACCCCAGAACTTATATTCCAGGGTATAATGCCAATACCGCCTCAGATCATCTTGCTGTATTTTCACGCTTTCTTTTTAACCAGGTGCTGCCGGTAAGCTTAAAAAGCTTTAATGCGCAATTAAAAGGTAAAACAGTCTTGATTAATTGGTCAACGGCAGTGGAATTTAATAACAGCCGTTTTATTGTGGAAAGATCTGCTGATGGGAAAGGTTTTACTGCTATTGTGCAGGTACAGGGAAGTGGTACTACCAACGGTGTAATTAATTATCAAAGTGTTGATTCATTTCCATTGCCAGGAATTAACTATTACAGACTCACCCAGATAGATGTGGATGGAAAGGCAAAGCTGTCAGATGTAGTAGCCGTTAATACAGGAATCTATGAAAATAAGAGACTTCGTATCTACCCTAATCCGGTTGAAAGTACCCTGTTTTTGAGTTTCCAGTCAGATTTATCCGACAACGTAGCACAGGTAATGTCCGTTGATGGAAAGGTATTGTTGCAGGCTAAAGGAAGCGTTCAGCAAATTAACCAGGAGATAAACGGCGGTATACGCAGATTAAAGGCTGGTGTATATATATTTAAGATCGGAAATTTTCAAGATCAGCAATCAGTCCGGTTTATTAAAAAATAGTTATACATGACAGGGCACAGGCTCAGCCTGTCATTTTTTCCGTTATTCTTTTGCAGGAAGCCTCTGGCATTGGGTTTGTTCGGCATGCCTGCAGGCTTCTTAAAATCATTTCTTGAATCTTTAAATTAATTAGTTATCATGGCTACCGGTAATATTCGCGTACAAACGGAGAACATCTTTCCAATCATTAAAAAGTTCCTTTACAGTGATCATGAGATCTTTATAAGAGAATTGGTAAGTAATGCGGTAGATGCCACCCAGAAATTAAAAACGCTTTCTTCTATTGGTGAAGCTAAAGGCGAATTAGGGGATATAAGTATAGAAGTTAAGGTAGATGCAGAGAAGAAAACCCTTACCATTTCGGATAAAGGAATAGGAATGACTGCTGAAGAGGTTGACAAGTATATCAACCAGGTAGCCTTTAGTAGCGCAGAAGAATTTCTAGATAAATTTAAAGGTCAAAGTGAAACAAATATAATAGGGCATTTTGGTCTTGGTTTTTACAGTTCTTTTATGGTGAGTGATAAAGTAGAGATTGCAACCAAAAGCTATAAAGAAGATGCAAAAGCCGTAAGATGGGAATGTGATGGCAGTCCGGAATATACGTTGGATGAAACTGAAAAGGAACAGAGAGGCACCGACATCATAATGTATATTAATGAAGAAAGTAAAGAGTTCCTGGAACCAGACAGAATCAAAAACATCCTGGAGAAGTTCTGTAAATTTTTACCGATACCTGTTTTCATGGAAGGAAAACAGATCAACAATACCAATCCTGCCTGGACGAAGAAGCCGTCCGAATTAACTACTGAAGATTATCAGAATTTTTATAAAGAATTATATCCTTACGGAGAGGCGCCTTTATTCTGGATACATCTTAATGTGGACTACCCGTTTAATTTAACCGGTATTTTATATTTCCCCAAGATCAAGCAGAGTTACGAGATACAAAAAGACAAGATACAGCTCTACAGTAACCAGGTTTTTGTTACCGATGAAGTAAAAGATATTGTTCCCGAATTTTTGATGCTGTTACATGGTGTTATAGATTCGCCGGATATACCGTTGAATGTCAGCCGCAGTTATCTTCAGGGCGATCCCAATGTAAAAAAGATCAACTCACATATTACTAAAAAAGTTGCTGACAAACTCGAAGAGATCTTTAATAAAGATCGCACTGCTTACCAGGAGAAATGGGAAAGTCTGGGATTGTTTGTCAAATACGGAATGATGACAGATGATAAATTTCTTGACAAAGCAAATAAGTTTTTCATTTTTGAGGAAGTAGTACATAACGGCGAGCAACCAAAATTTCAGACACTTGATGAATATAGAATTGCAACGGAAACTTTGCAGAAGAATAAAGAAGGCAAACAGGTAATACTATATACAACGAATCCTATTCAGCAGGACGCTTACATACAGGCAGCGGTTAAAAAAGGATACAAGGTGGTTAAGGCGGAAACATTGGTGGATGCTGCATTTATAAATCAAATGGAGATTAAATGGGATAATGTACACTTTACCCGCGTGGACTCCGATATAGCTGATAACCTTGTAGACAAACAGGAATCTAGTGAAAGTGTATTGAATAAGGAAGAGGAATCAAAACTGAAAGAGTTATTTGGCATCCAGGTTCCTTCGTTAACTGTTACAGTTGAAGTAAAAGGCTTAAATCCTGAAACTCCTCCTGTGATGGCTACACGTCCTGAGTTTACACGCCGGATGAAAGACATGGCATCCGTAAGCGGTCCTATGGGAAGCTTCTATGCAAATATGCCCGATGAAGTAACCATAACCGTTAATGGCAACCACCCCATTTACCAGAAAATACTTTCAGAAAATGAAAGTTCTTTACAACAAAAACAGGTTCGTAACCTGGCTGACCTTGCATTGCTGTCACAGGGTTTGCTGAAAGGAAACGATCTTACGGCTTTTATAAACAGGAGTGTGGAGCTAATGGAGGGTGAGAAGAAAGAAGCTGTGGTGGCTGAGTGATTTTTTTTAACCGCAGAGAAAATGTTGGAACTGTGATTAAATGAGGACTATGATTATTTATGTCATAGTCCTCATTTAATCATTTAATCACAGTTCAACAATTTTACTAACCCTTTTCAAATATAACTGCATCTACAAACTGCATTTTCTTGATATAGCATACCTCTTTAAAACCTGCATTAACAAATAGTTTTCTATGTTGTGGGTTCATGTATATCACAAATATCTTACGTGGACATTCCTTTACACTTTGCAATATATTTTTTATCACCTCGCTCATCACCGTTTCTTTAAAGGGATTGAAAAAGAAAAACACATGATCGTGTTTTCTGAACCTGAAATCAGCAGCATCGGCATGTAACACTTTCCATTTTGCCAGCGGGAATAGCCTGGAAATGACCATGCAGTTATTTTCCGCCTCCCGGCACAAGGCAAGCGCGAAATCAATACCGGTGATTGTTGTGAAACCATAGTGTGCGGCAACAACCATCACCCGGCCTTTACCTGATCCTACATCTATTATATCATCAGGAGCGTTCAGCTTGCGGAGTTGGGTGAAAATTTTTTCCAGCATGTAGTAGCTGGCACCCTGGTAAATTTCAGCATCCTTACGGTTATTTCCTTTTACGATTACATGTTTCAGATCATCAAGGCGTGACGTATTAATATTGTATTTTCTTTCTCCCCTTATTTCATGATAAATTGAAAATATTGCCAGGCGGATGTTCCAGTTCAGGGCGATGTAGAAAAAGTATTTTATGTAATATGCAAAAATCAACAGTCGGAAGGTTGGAAGTCAATTACTCTAAGCTCAAGATGCCTTTGATTATTCCAGTCGTTTTCATCAAGCGTAAAAACTACATCAACCTGCTTTTTTGCCTGCAGGAGGCTGAACTTATCAGCCATATTAAATCCGATGCCGCTAAGAACAATATTATCCTGCTGCAAAGAAAACCGGATATGGTTGTCTTTAACAATCTTTGACCAGCCATAATCTGTTAGCCGTTTAGCTATAAAAACAGGCCGTACATTACCCGGTCCGAAAGGTTCCATCTGAGTAATTATATTGTATAAGGATGGTGTAAGATCTTTAAAACGAACTTCCGTATCAACAATTATTTCAGGTATCAGCAATTCAGGATGAATAGATCCGGAAACAACTTCTTCAAATTTAGTAGTAAATGCTTCCACCTGTTCCGGTAACAGCGTCATTCCGGCCGCAGCAAAATGGCCACCATAGCCTAATAAATGTTCCCGGCATGCATGAATGGCTTCGTATAGGTTAAATCCATGAATACTTCTTGCACTGCCGGCAACTACATCCCCACTTTGAGTAAGTACTATGGTTGGCCTGTAATACTTTTCAATTAAACGTGAAGCTACAATGCCTACAACGCCTTTGTGCCAGTGAGGACGAAAGACTACTGTTGATTTTTTTGCTATCAGCATTTCATTACAGGAAATAATGGAAAGAGCCTCTTCGGTAATACTAAAGTCTGCTTCTTTACGATCTGTGTTATCTGAATGAAGCATCTCCGCAAAATGAAGCGCTTTTGCAAAATCTTTTTCTATAAACAATTGAACCGCTTTTCTGGCATCGTCCATTCTTCCTGCCGCGTTCACTCTAGGAGCAATAACAAAAACAACATTGGTTATATGAAGTTTTTTCCGGATTCCGCTGAGTTGTATCAGGGCTCTTATGCCTGTGCAGGGGTTTTCATTGATTTTTTTTAAACCGTAATACGCAAGTACCCTGTTTTCTCCGGTCATAGGAACAATGTCCGCGGCTATAGCGGTAGCTACAAGGTCCAGATAGTTATGAACGTGTTGTTTTTCGATACTAGTTCGTTCTGCCAGGGCGGTAATCAATTTAAATCCTACACCACATCCGCATAAATCTTTGTAAGGGTAAGGGCAATCATATTGTTTAGGATTTAGAATAGCAACCGCCGGAGGCAATTCAGTATCCGGTAAATGATGATCGCATACAATGAAATCGATACCTAACTCTTTTGCATAACCAACCAGCTCTATGGATTTTATGCCACAGTCAAGGGCTATAATCAGCGAAAAATGATTTTCTTTAGCGTAATCAATTCCCAATTTACTGATACCATACCCCTCACGATACCTGTGTGGAATATAGAAATCAACTGAATGGTCGTCGTATGCAGATTGAAGGAACTGGTA
>CAXTDO010000047.1:0-10585 GCA_964242315.1 uncultured Flavihumibacter sp. | reverse complement strand
CGAATGCCTTTAAAATTCTTTCAACAGCTTTGTCCATATCTTTCATAAGCCAGGGACTATGCAACTGAGAAAGTTGGGGGCGAAAAAAATCTCTGGCTTGTTGAAACGATTCTACCCCACGAAGTACCAGCATCGTACAAATAACCTCACTGACTTTTAAGTCGTTCTTTAAAGCAATTACCTTTTGATCATCAGATTTCAGAATGTTCCATCTCTTCTTCATAAGTCAATCTCCTCATTTTTCAAACATTATAATAAGCCAATTTATTGTATTCCTCATACCCCATACCCCATTTAATACTTCCTGTCGGTAGTATATCGCACCAGTTCTTCCAGTGCCTGCCTTACTTCATTATCCGGAAATTCAAACAATACCTTTAACGCCTCGTCACGGTAATGCAACATTTTTTCGGTAGCATACTGTATCCCGCCTGCTTTAACTACCTCAAGGATCACTTCATTTACCTTTTGTTTATCTTTGTTGTGATTCTTGATAATGTAAATCAGTTTCCTTTTTGTAGATGAATCTACTTTATTTAAGGTGTAAATAAGCGGAAGGGTTATTTTTTTTTCCTGGATGTCATTCCCGGTTGGTTTACCGATATCTTCATTGCCATAGTCGAAAAGATCGTCTTTTATCTGAAAGGCAATACCAACATTTTCACCAAAAGAACGCATTCTTTCTGCATATTGTTCGTTCTGTGTTGATGAGTAAGCACCGGCAGCACACGCTGAGGCGAGTAATGAAGCGGTTTTGTTTTTGATGATTTCAAAATAAATTTCTTCCTTAAGATTTAGAGTCCTTGATTTTTCAATTTGAAGTAATTCGCCTTCACTCATAAGGCGTACAGCTTCAGACAAAATTTGAAGAATTCTAAAATCGCTGTTATCCAGCGAAAGAAGCAGTCCTTTGGCCAATAGATAATCACCTACCAGAACTGACACTTTCGCTTTCCATAGTGCATATGTAGAGAAGAATCCCCTTCTTTCCATAGATTCATCCACAACATCATCATGTACCAGGGTAGCAGTATGTAATAACTCAACCAGTGAAGCGGCCCGGTAAGTTGATTCATTAATGGTTCCGCAAAGTTTAGCAGTGAGTAATACAAACATGGGCCGTAACTGTTTTCCCTTACGCTTGACGATGAAACTCATTATCCTGTCTAAGAGTAACACATTGCTTCTAACAGAATCCCTGAATTTGACTTCAAAAATTTTTAATTCGTCTTTAATTATTTCCTGCGATATTTTCATTCTATAGATTGGAAAAGCAAATTACACTTAGAAAGTAAAATATAAATAGATAAATGCATAAGCTAAGCAACACATTTGAAATATTTCATGTCTTGGTATTGATTTTGATGAAGTTATTATTCATCTTTGTGTCGAAATAAATTTGGTAGATACCCACCAAATGATATTTTTGCACTAAATCCTTAACAGATTTCTTATTTCGTTTATACAAAATTTAATTATGGAAAACAAAAAGTACTCTCTTTTTATTGGCATGTTATGCCTCTTGGGTGCAGCTTCTTTCGCTCAGGATGGATCAGCCAAAGTAGGGACAGTCTACAACGTCCTGGATTCTTCTTTCTACTCTACCAAAAATCTTCCGCAATTCAATGAATTCAGGAACAATGCTAATCCCTTTCCTCCTAAACCAAGGAACCAATGGGAAATTGGAATTAAAGGCGGTGCTTTTAATATTATAGGGGATGTTCCCTCGTCAATTTCCGGTGGATTTGGAGTTCATATAAGGAAAGCGTTAGGATATGTTTTCTCCTTAAGGTTAGAATATGCTTATGGCTTTGCTAAAGGATTAAACTGGCAACCAAGAGTTGGTGGATTTAGTAAACCGTTTGCTGATGCCGGTTATACTGGTTTAATTTACGATAATTATAAAACGAAAGTTCAGGACCTGTCTTTGGAAACTTTGATTTCTTTAAATAATATAGCTTTTCACAAAGCGAAATCTAATATTAATGTATATGCTTTGTTAGGTGTTGGTGCCAGCATATCCGATGTTAAGGTGAACGCTTTAAACGGAACCACCAGATATAACTTTGCAGGTATACAAGGTGGAAATTTTGATAATAAGAAAGACACTAAGAAGGCTTTGAAAAACTTAATGGATGATACTTATGAGTCTACAGGTGAACTTTCTAATAAGGCAACATTGTTTGATAAGCCTTTCGGTCCTACTGCTTCATTTGGTGGCGGTATTGCATTTAAACTTGCAAAGAAAGTTAACATTGCAATTGAAGACAGAGTAATTCTTCCTTTTACGGATCTTGCTGATGGTCAGCGCTGGCAGAATGTAGGAGTTGGTCAAAATGGACATGTACTTACAGGCAGAGCCGATATATATAACTATGCAACTGTTGGTTTAAATCTTAACCTTGGTTCTTCAACTAAACGTATTGAGCCTTTGTATTGGGTAAATCCTTTGGATTATGCTTACAGCGAGTTGAATGCGCCTAAGCACATGAAGTTTCCAAAACCAATTCTTGATGATGCTGATGGTGATGGTATTACTGATCAGTTTGATCTTGAGCCTAATACTCCTAAAGGTGCCTCAGTTGATTCTCATGGTGTAAGCCGCGATACTGATGGTGATGGTGTTCCTGATTATAAAGATAAAGAATTGATTACGCCAACACAGTGCCAACCGGTAGATGCTGATGGTGTAGGTAAATGCCCTGAACCAGCCTGTTGCCAAACACTTGATTCTTTAATTAAAGCTGGTGGAATCAAGAATTGTAACCTGGGTAGTTTACCAAGTATCTCTTTCGCAGCCAGGTCATCTGTACTAAGCAATGATGCAAAAGCAGTATTGGCTAGTCTTGCAGAAACCATCCGTAACAATCCGAACTGTAAAGTAGCAGTAGTAGGCTATGGTGAATCAAGCAAGAGTGTTCAGCAGTTAAGCTGGGATCGTGTTAATACTGTGATTAACTACCTGGTAGAAAAAGAAGGAATCAGCCAGGATCGATTTATCTTCAAGTACGGTGAAGCTGGTGGTGATGCAAACACAGTGGATTTAAGAGAAGCCGGTACTGATGAAACTCCGAATTCCGTTCCTGCTCCTCATCCGAGCCTGAGAAAAAGAAAGTAAACTTTATTAAATAATGATTAGTGTAAAGCCCTCCTTTATGGAGGGTTTTATATTTACATTAACGGCTACTATTGGGTAAACTCATATTTTCAATTCATATTTGCGCAAAACTCTTAACTTTACTCGTTCTTATGAGATTTTTATCAACTTTAATTGTCCTGTTAGTTATATTTTCTTCCTGTTCTAAATTTGCTAAAGTGCAAAAAAGTACTGACTACGATTATAAACTGAAGATGGCTAACAAGTATTATGATCAAAAAAGTTACAGTTACGCTCAGCAGCTGTATGAAGAACTCTTCCCCATTTTTAAAGGAACAGACAGGTTTGAAGATGTTTATTACAAATTTGCATACTGTGGTTTTTATTTAAGGGATTACTTAAATGCCGAAAATTTATTTAAAGGATTTGTAGAAGTTTTTCCTTCAAGTGCAAAAGCAGAGGAAATGGATTACATGAGGGCATACTGTTATTATAAACAATCACCTAAAGTAGAGCTCGATCAAACAAATACCCATAAAACAATGGGATTAATGCAGATTTTTATTAATTCCCATCCGGGCTCGGCACGAAATAAAGAAGCTACGGAAATAATTGATAAGTGCAGAGTAAAGCTTGAGGCGAAAGAGGCCAGAAATGCAGATTTGTATTTTAACCTTGGTCAATACAGGGCTTCGGCCATCGCTTATACCAGTTTAATGAACAATTATCCTGAATCTGAAAAAAGTGACGCATATAAACTGAAAATTATTCGTTCTTACTATCAGTATGCCTCTCTTAGTATTGACGAGAGAAAGGCTGAACGTTATGAACAGGTTATTACTGAATGTAATGACTTTATTGACCGGTTTTCCACCAGTTCATTGAAAAAGGATGTAGAGGGTTATTTGACATCATCTCAAACTAATATTAAAGCTATAAAAAATGAGCAAGTTAAGAAGGCAGCTTAGTTCTAATACCAGTAACACTGCAGAGACTAAAAATCTTACTGACATTAAGAATAAAACCGGCAATTTGTATGAGTCTATTGCAATAGTTGCAAAAAGGGCTAACCAGATAAATATCTCTTTGAAAGAAGAACTACATAATAAACTGGAAGAATTTGCCAGCCATACCGATAGCCTGGAGGAAATTCACGAGAACAAAGAGCAGATAGAAATTTCGCGGGCATATGAAAGAATGCCGAACCCATCTTTGCTCGCAACCCAGGAGTTTATGGAAGACAAGATTTATCATAGAAAGAATGAAGACAACTTATTCAGTTAACCATGTTAACGCAGTGATGTATTCAGGCGACAGTGAAAACTGTCGCTTTTACTTTTAACTGATTTTAAGTGGCAGGAGCTTTAATTGCATAATTTTATTTATGCTCAAGGATAAAAAGATATTATTAGGCATAACAGGAAGCATAGCAGCATATAAATCCATCCTGCTGGTACGCTATCTTATAAAAGCCGGCGCTGAAGTAAAAATAATATTGACGCCTGCTGCAAAGGATTTTGTTGCTCCTCTTACACTTTCCACTCTTTCAAAAAACCCGGTACTTATTGAGCTGTTTGAAGAAAACTCATGGGCTAACCATGTAATGCTTGGCAGATGGGCTGACATCATGTTGATTGCCCCATTAAGCTGTAATACGCTGGCGAAGATGGGAAACGGTTTTTGTGATAATCTTTTGTTAGCCACTTATCTTTCCGCTACCTGCCCGGTTATAGTGGCGCCTGCCATGGATGAAGATATGTGGCATCATACAAGCACTCAAAGTAATCTGAACAAATTAGAATCTGCCGGTACCGTTATTATTCCTGTGGAAAAAGGGGAACTTGCCAGTGGATTAGTGGGTGACGGAAGGATGTCGGAACCGGAAACGATTATAGATTTTATTGATAAAAATTTTTTCTCTGTTAAAGATCTTGATGGTAAAAAAGTTCTGGTAACGGCGGGTCCTACATACGAGCCTATTGATCCGGTTCGTTTTATCGGAAATCATTCATCGGGAAAAATGGGTCTTGCAATTTCGGAGGAGCTTGCTGAAAGGGGCGCGGAGGTTGACCTGATCTTAGGGCCTTCATCTCTTGAAATAACAAGAAAAGACATAAAAGTGCATAGGGTAACATCCGCTGCTGATATGTATGATGCCTGTATATCCCGTTTTGAAGGATGTGATGTAGCTGTAATGTCTGCCGCAGTAGCTGATTATTCCCCGTTAATAGTTTCCAGTGAAAAAATAAAAAAGAAAACAGGAACGCTGACTTTAGAACTTACCCGTACTAAAGACATCCTGTATACGTTAGGACAAAAGAAAAGGAGGGGGCAGGTATTGGTGGGGTTTGCGCTGGAGAGCCATAATGAAAAGGAATATGCCCGTGAAAAACTCTCCGTAAAAAATGCAGATATAGTAGTGCTTAATTCTTTAAATGATGAAGGCGCCGGCTTTGGATACGACACAAACAAGATCACTATTTTTGAAAAAGATGGCAATGAAATATCGTTTGAAAGAAAGGTAAAAAAGCAGGTAGCTACTGATATTGTTGACAGAATTGTAAAGATGTTATATGAATAAGAAAGCTTTTATTTTTTTCAGTTGGTTTTTAATATTTGCCCATCTTACGCGAGGTCAGGAAATACTGTCAAAGGTTACTGTTAATGCAAGCAGAGTGGGCACACAAACAGACAAGAAGGTGTTTCAAACATTACAGGCAGCCTTAACCAGTTTTGTAAATAACCGTAAATGGACCAAAGAAACCTTTCAACCTAATGAAAGAATTGTTTGCAACTTTTTATTGAATGTAACTGCGGCTGATAATGGTAACATGCAGTCTACTCTAACCATCCAGGCGGCAAGACCTATTTATAATGCATCTTATGAGTCGCCCCTTATTAATTTCATGGATGAAAATGTAAACTTTCGGTATGTCGAGTATCAGAACCTTGAATTTAATGAAAACCGTGTCTCTGGAACCGATCCCGCAGCATCAAATTTAACGGCGGTATTTGCTTACTACATAAATATTATACTGGGATTAGATTTTGATTCTTTTTCTTTGCGTGGAGGAGATCCCTATTTTCAAAAAGCACAGAATATTGTAAACAATGCTCCGGATGGTAGGGATATTTCAGGCTGGCGCGCTTTCGATGGCCAACGCAATCGGTATTGGCTTATGGAAAACCTGACCAACAGCCGTTATGCATTACTTCATGATGCGCTGTACAGCTATTACAGATTAGGAATGGATAATATGTACGACAATGAAAACGATGCAAGAAATGCAATCATCAATACGCTGAACCTGTTGACTAATGTTAGCAAGGACGCACCGAATTTAATGATGCTGCAGTTTTTCTTTCTTGGAAAGAGTACGGAGTTTATTAAAATATTTAAGAAAGCTCCCGCTGATGAGCGTTCAAGGGCAATGGACATGCTTGCCAAACTTGATGTGTCTAATGCTAATAATTACAGACAGGAATTAAAATGAGAAGGCAGTACCTTATAATATTAGTTTGTTTGCTGCTTGGATGTAGAAACGCCGGATCGGAAGATACGGTGTTACCCAAAGACAGGATGGCTAAAGTTTTATGGGATATGATACAGGTAGATGAATTAGCCACTGTACAACTGGTTAAGGACTCAGCAAAAGACGTGAAAAAAGAACGGATACAATTGTATCAAAAAGTGTTTCAATTACACAAAATATCTAAGAAGCAATTTTCTAAAAGCTTTACCTATTACTCAAACCATCCTGATATGATGAAAGCATTGTTTGATACTTTAGAAGGCCGCGGGATACGTGAAAGGAAAATCACTTATATGTCCAAGGATTCTCTGGCTAAATAATTTCCTTTCCAATTAAATTATCGGAGTTACCGCATAAGAAAAAGATATGAATAAAGTTTATGCTGATGCAAACCAGGCTATCACAGGCATTGAAGATGGAAGCACTATTATGCTGGGTGGTTTTGGATTATGTGGTATTCCTGAAAACTGTATCACGGCATTGGTGAATAAGGGTATACAAAATCTTACCTGTATTTCAAACAATGCCGGTGTAGATGATTTTGGCCTGGGATTACTATTAAAAACCCGGCAGATAAAAAAAATGATGAGTTCTTATGTAGGAGAGAACGCTGAATTTGAAAGGCAATTGCTAAGTGGAGAGCTGGAGGTTGATCTTATTCCTCAGGGAACATTGGCTACGCGGATTCATATGGCCGGAATGGGCATACCAGCTTTTTTTACTCCTGCCGGTTACGGAACAGAAATAGCGGAAGGAAAAGAAGTACGTGAATTCAATGGTAAAATGTACTTAATGGAACACGCGCTCCATGCAGATTTTGCAATAGTTAAAGCGTGGAAGGGCGATACAGTAGGCAACCTGGTTTTCAGAAAAACCACGCGCAACTTTTCTACCTCAATGGCCAAAGCCGGTGATATTACCATCGCAGAAGTAGAGCACCTGGTCCAGCCGGGAGAACTCGATCCTGATCATATTCATGTTGCAGGTATATATGTACGCCGCATTTTTCAAGGCAGTCAATATCAAAAAAGAGTAGAGCGACTCACAGTAAATACCAGAGCTGTAAATTGATAATCGTTTCATTTATTATATATGTTTACCAGTAAGGAACATTTACATTATAACCTTGGCGTAGATGAAAGTATCGCTAAATACTTCGTTGATCGCAAAGTTCCTGAAAATAACAGGTATTGGAAAGGAAGGTATTTATATGTTGCAGGTGGCACGGGATACCTGTTCATACCCCTTTTTTTCGATCTTCAATTTAAATGTGGAGTTGATCGCGAATACATAATGAATGAAGAATATGTAAAATTGATGGAAGAAGTACTAAACAGTGCAGCGCTACATGAGTTTGGCGAGATTAACTTTCAGGAGCATCTGGCAAACTGTAAAACTATCATGGAAAACCGGATAAGAAATTACAGTTTATATGATGACCTGCTGGCATATTTTGATGACGAGCAATTAACACAATACAAGAATCTGGGCACTTTAAGCAAAGCTTTGAACAGAGCTGACACATTATTGTTTAGTGTATGTTTTCTTGAGATAGATAAACAGGTAACGGATCAGATTTTAAAAAATTGGTATGCTTTGGTGCCATCATTTTTATTAATGGATGATGTATCCGATCTGCATGACGACAAGAAAAATAATGAAGAAAATTCCATAGACGATTTCGGGTCAGGAAGTGAAGGTGTAAAAAACGCAATACAATTTCTTCGTAACAAATTCAACCAGCTAACGATCTACAACAGCAAACTGGGATTGTATTTTCAAAACTCTCTTGAAAAAAAAGTGCATACACCCTATATGCAATCATTACTGAATAATGGTTAATTGTTAATTGTTAATGGTTAATTGTTAATGGCTATTGGTAGTTGTTAACTGATACCAGTAAACTTATTATCTATAAAATTATCAATTGTAATTTTAACAGTCATTCTGAGTTTAACCATTAACAACTAACAATTAACATGGCTCTTGACAAATACAGCATCGCAAAACGTATTGCCCGGGAATTAAAGGATGGTATGTATGTAAATTTGGGAATAGGGATTCCCACACTGGTAGCTAATTACATACCGGTGGGAACATCTGTCATATTTCAGAGTGAGAACGGACTGCTGGGTATGGGAGAATATCCGGCATTAGAAGAAGCTGATCCTGATCTGATAAATGCCGGAAAAGAAACGGTTACTATCCTGCCAGGCGGGGCGTTTTTCGATAGTGCGGAAAGTTTCGGCATGATAAGAGCGGGCAAAGTAGATCTTACTATACTGGGAGCCATGGAAGTAAGCGAGACCGGTGATATAGCCAATTGGAAAATTCCCGGGAAAATGGTTAAGGGAATGGGAGGGGCTATGGACCTGGTGGCAAGTGCAAAAAATATTATTGTTGCCATGATGCATACCAATCCCAAAGGTGAATCTAAACTGCTTCCTGTATGTAGCTTGCCGCTTACCGGAGTAAGGTGTGTAAAAAAAATTGTTACCGATCTGGCGGTATTAGAGGTGGTTACAGGTGGATTTAAATTGTTGGAAAAAGCACCGGGTGTTTCTGTTGATGAAATTAAAGCCAAAACAGCAGGAGCGCTGATTGTAGAGGGTGAGATATTGGATATGGAGGTATGAGGTGAGGTGAGGTGTGAGGTGTGAGGTGAGGTGAGGTGAGGTGAGGTGAGGTGAGGTGTGAGGTATCTGAACCCGGCAATTTACAACAAATGATATAAATGATTTTAATTCAAAGCAGCACCTATCAATAAAGGCTTACCTCATACCTGATACCTGATATCTAATCAATAAGGTTATTCTTTACCGCAAAGAACACCAGCCCTGCAGTGTTTTTTGCACCGAAACGTTCCATAAGCCTGTCTTTAATGGCTTCCACTGTTCTAGGGCTGACTTCCAGTTTTTGGGCTATTTCCTGAGCTGTAAATTCCATACAAATATATCTGATGACATCACGTTCCCTGTTTGTTAGGGTAGTCTCACTGTTTAAGTTTGGAATGGAACGATTTTTTGCATGTGACTTTTTTAACAGGATGCGATTTACAAAATTATTGAGGTAATAACCTTTTGTACATACTTCAACAATGGCCTGTTTGATTTCCTGAGGGTCGGCACTTTTTAACAAATACCCGTTAGCTCCAATTTCCATCATGTGACTAACAAAGCGCTCATCTTCAAACATTGTTAAAGCAAGGATGTAGATTGTAGGATAGGTTTTGGCAATATATTTAGTGGTTTCAATGCCATCTTTAAGTGGCATACGAAGATCCATAAGTATAACGTCGGGTTGAGATGCAGTTATTCCGTCAATCAATTGCTGCCCGTTATCGGCTTCCTGAACGAACTTGATATTATTATAAGGACGCAAGGAAAGTATAACACCCTTCCTGAAAATTTTATGATCGTCAGCAATAGCTACCTTTATAACACCCATACAAAATAATAATTACGGTAAATATACGCATATTTACATCTCTACTTTTTCCAGCAGTACGTTTTCTTGTTCTTTAGGTAGTTCAATTGTAATCTTGTAACAACTTTCAGAAAGGTCTTTTTCAAATAGTATTTTTCCAAATAAAACTTTGAGGCGGCTGCTAATGTTTTTTAATCCTAGTCCGCCAGAGCTTTTTGTCAACCGCTCAAAATCTGGTTGAATCAGGCCTTCTCCGTCATGATGAATGCGTATAAAGAATTTTTCAGCATTGGTATTTTGAGTTACCTGGATAAAACTTGAGTTACTATGTTTAAGAATGTTATTTATTAACTCCTGTATTACCCTAAAAATAATTTGTTCGTGATCGACCTTTATTCTGTTGTGATAGTCGTGAAAGTGGCAACTGGCATTTATTGAACCGGCTCCGGATATTTTATGAAGAAGATCATTTACTGCTGATTCCAATCCAAAATTTTTCAAGGTCGGGGGCATCAGGCTATGCGAAATG
>CAXTDO010000046.1:0-15663 GCA_964242315.1 uncultured Flavihumibacter sp. | reverse complement strand
GGTGCAATAGCATAAGCTATGTCATCTTTTGTGCCGCCATAAACATGGTTGTACTCAGGTATGGGCAAGTTGTGCTTTTGACAAGATAGGAAACAAAGAAAGAAAAACATGCCCAGGCAGTACCTGAAGCTTGTTAACTGTTGTACGATAAACTTCATATGATTATTTAAGATCAAAAACTTCTTGCGGTTCAACCAATGAAAAGTGATGCCTTTTTGGTGTTAGGATTAATGTGATAATACAAAGGGGACAAATTAAACTGATTCTTTAAATTTAAAACTTTTATCCAATTGCTTTATCTTTTATTTGCAAATATTTATTACTGAAAGTTCTTTGATTATTTGAGGTAACCGCTTATATTGAATACAAATATTTCTATGAGAAAGACTACCTATCTTTTCATTGCATTGATTGTGTATACTTCCTGCAAAAAGCAGGGGGTGAACGTTAATTCGGATGTTGAATGGAGCAGAATATTTGGAGGCTCCGGAAATGATGTAGGATACAGTGCTGTTGAAAGTGCAAATGGCGGCTACGTAATTGTAGGTTATACGAATAGTAATGACGGAGACCTGCAAGGAAAAAATCATTGTACTACATATACCAATATTCAAGGACAAAAGGTTGTTGTTTGCGGGCGCGACGATGGGTGGGTTATAAAAATTGGCAGTAGTGGAGCACGGACACTAAGCATGGGGTCCACTACTTTTGGTGGAGCAGATACCTTGCCGTTTCCCTTTACCTATAAAAATCCGAGCGGCATCTATGTCGTTAGAGTGGTTTATCCTAACGCAAACTCCGACAGGTTCTCGTCTATAGCTGTTGCGTCGGCCGGAAAATATTTGATCGCCGGACAGACCAATGCATGGATAAATGATTCTATACTTATAGCAAAACCTCCTGGTGATAGCTTTCCCGTGAACCCTACCAATGTCTGGATAGTTTCAATGGATGATAACGGTTCCAGTATGCAAAATACTTTTCATGATGTCGGGTATGATTCCGTTAATTGTATCAAAGCGATTTCAAATGGCAAGTATATACTTGTCGGTATCAGAGATCATTCACGTATCAAATCCCTATCACATCAAACATATGTAGATTTTCAAGGTAGCGAGCAACACTTCAGTGGGCTTGGAGAAGCTTTTATTATCACAGATATATCGGGAACAACTAAGCGTACGTACCTGGGGGGAGGTAGCTATGACAGATTGAATTCTATTACTCAATTAAATGATGGCAGCTTTATAGCGGTCGGACAAACAAGCAGTACTGATGGAGATCTCTCTGCAAGCGTCGATCGAGGTGAAAATGATTTTTGGGTTGTTAAACTCAACGCAAACGGTGTGCCTGTAAATTGGAAGATGAGATTCGGTGGAGCGGGAGACGATATTGCAAATGCTGTGGCTGCAACTGCTGACGGTGGATTTATTGTAGCCGGGCAAACAAATAGCAATGACGGTGAGGTAATCGGAAATCATTCAAGCAGCTGTGATGCCTGGGTAATACGGTTTAAAGCAAACGGAGATACTCTTTGGAAAAGAACCTATGGCGGTGCTTTTGGAGACGACATTGCTAAGTCAATTGTTCAAACGCAAGACGGAGGCTTTGTGTTTGCAGGACAGACAAGCAGCAATGACGGGGACGTGAGTGGGAATCATGGTTACAGCGACGCATGGATAGTTAAAATCGATGAAAATGGAAAAATAGTCTGGCAAAAAACACTTGGGGGCAGTAGTGCAGATGGCGCCAACAACTTAATTAAAACTTCAGATGGAGGTTTGCTTATTACAGGATACTCCAACAGCAATGATGGTGACATCTCCGAGTTTCTACCTAATAGTAACCTTTGGGTTTTTAAATTGAAGAAACAATAACTACAATCCAATGCGTCAATTCATACTTAACTTATCACTAGTGTTAAGTTAAGTGTGATGTTACGCATTGGATTGTAAGGTTAGTTACTACAATGAAATGTGTCATATCATACCTAACTTAATACTAGGACGAATTCACTTGAAATTAAACATCCATCCCGTTCCTACATGAAAAATGCTAAATTTTACATTGCTGCTCGGATCACGGATTGTACGATTCCACTGTATATCGTAACGTTCTAAACTGGTCGAAACTTGCTGTACTCCCATATCAACTCCGGCTTCCAGAAACAAACCAAAATTAAACTCGTAACCCATATTTCCTCGAAAGCCATAATCAATCCGATTGATAGTGAAATGATTGATAAATTGAACAGGTTTATAGTTGTCACCAGGGAGATAGGTATATATTGGTTCATCGTGTTTTTTAAATTCCAAATCAAAAATTTCTTTGTCTACTTTTACCGATCCGTTAATAGCGAAGGCTGCATAAGGCCCTGCTCCAACATATACCTTTCCGTTGCCTAAAGAAGTAGTTAATGACAAAAGCACGGGAAGCTGCAAATAGTTAATATCATATCTTCTTAAGAATCTGAAGGTACTGATCCTGCCTTTGTCGTTAGCCTCCACTTCCCATGCTTTTTTGAAATATTCAATACCTGGCTTGACCACAAATTTTTTTCCTGCTTTGAAATGAAAAATCACCCCTCCATAATAAGTGCTTACGGGCTTTTGGATGTCGGCATGAGATACCCACGCTTGATCAACCTGTATCTTCGAAGAAAAAAGCACTGATGATATTGCTCCTCCTCCGGTAAGCCCAAAGCGAGCCTGTGAAAATCCGGGAAAAGAAACCAGTAGCCACATAACAAAAAAGGGAAAATGGATAGTTGTTTTTATCATAAACAGCGTTATTGAGTATGTTTTCGCTTTTTTTTCATATAATATCCCAGGCCCACTATAATAACCCTGTGCCTGTTCTGTAATGCTCCATAATGTTCTTTAATCACATTGGTAACCCCGGTATTATAAGCTGCACTTATGCAGAGGCCATTTCTGAATTCGAGGCTCGCCTCTAAAGATGCCCCATAATCAAACTGGTATGCATTGTAGATAGTCTTGTTGCTTTGCGATGCTTTGAAACCAATGCTGGAAGAAGAATTGGCCAGATAATTATTACTGTCAACCAGGGAAGATGTAATTGTTGATTTTTGTATGTTAACAACTGAGTCATGATAACTGTAAGTGCCATTATTGTTAAACACCGGTACTATAAATTTAAGTTGAATTATGTCAGTACCTGAGATATAACTTTTTGTAAAATGTTTGCTTGAATACAAAGCCTGAAAATTGTATTTGCCGGATAATCCAAAACTGATATAAGGCCCTGCTCCAAATGAAAGAAGGCTTTTGCCGAGCGGGGTATAAAATGTAAAATTAACGGGTAGTTCTAAATAATTAAATTTATAAGTTTCTTTTGACTTTATAGACTCTACAGGTATGGTGAGACCGCTTATGCTGTCAACTGAATAGATTCTCAAATTTTTTTCTTCCGTCCATCCTTTATTTGTAAATAACAATTTTGTTTTTACCGAAAATTCATTAGTCACTTTTATATCGTACACTATTCCTCCATACCAGGAATAGATATTTCCAAAAGTGGTACTGCTCTGAGACAATACTCCGCTCTGGTTCTGGTTGGTCAAATTTGATTTGGCATACAAGCCACCGCCAACCAACCCGATACGATTTTGCGAACGAACCTCCTGGATACAAAAAGCAAAAAATAGAACAATAAAAAAAAGTCTTCTCATAGACAAAATGGTGTCTTCGGTTAAATAATTATTTTGCCAACCTGAACCCGATAAATCTCTTCTTGAGATCAGGGGTGTAGTTACTTCTGGTAAATACCTTGCAATTAGCCTCATAATCTTCCGCTGAACCTCCTCTTACCACTTTTGTTTTTCCACTTACAGGCCCCTTCGGATCTTTTCCATCACTTTTCCTGTAATACGAACCGTCGTACCAGTCGCTGCACCATTCTGCTGCATTGCCACTCATATCATATAACCCTGCTTCATTCGGACTTAACTTTCCCGTAGGTTGCAACTTACTGTTGGAGTTTTCATAGTTCCAACCAAACTTATCCATCTTAAACGATCCGCTGAATTTATTGCTCTTTCTTAACTTGCCACCACGCGCCGCACATTCCCATTCCGCTTCCGTGGGCAGGCGGTACCTTTCACCGGTCAGTTGATTAAGTTTTTCAATAAACTTGTTTACTTCGTTCCAGCTCACATAGGTAACAGGGCAGGTAAGACATTCTTTTTCTGCCGGGTTGCTGCCCATCACAGCTTTCCACTGTGCCTGCGTTACTTCATATTTAGAAAGGAAGAAAGAACCAACCTGCACGCGATGTACGGGCGATTCATCATTGCTTCCGCCGGAAGTGCCCATATCGAAATCGGTTCCTTCAACCGACAGCATGTTGTTGTCAAGGCTTTCCAGCGCCATCCTCATTTCTTTAGACGATGCGGTTTCGGAAGATTTGTCTCCCACATTATTGGAGTTATTACCGGTCTCGTTCTTATCGGTTAATGATCCCTTGCTTTCATCATCATGCTGCTTTGCCGTATTGGTTCCCGCATCACTGCCGGCCTCTTTGAAATAGAAGTCGATGCCCAGTGAAGAGTTCGTCCAAGGAATCTGTTTGGGAAATTGTTTCTTTACATCGTTGTTTACCCGTTTAAATACCGCCTCTATATTAAGGCCGGGTTGTACAATGTATTTGGCGAGTGCCTTTGTAAACGGAGAGTTCAGGTCGCTGCCGTCATTGGCCACTTCGCCGGGGGCAGTGGCAAAAGCGATGTATGATTCGTGTGGTGTCCTGCGCACGACGGCCAGCCCTTTATCGCCTTCACCACGGTAAAAAGCAGGCGCATAAGGATCTTTACGGCACGCATCGAGTATAATTATGTTAGTAGTACTCTGCGATTCTTCCATGTAGCCCAGTACCTTTCCGAGCGGTACGCAATCGATGTCTATGTCGCTCTTACTCTGTATCTGCGCATCAACCGGAATCATGTAATTTTCACCTTCATACTGTATGCCGTGGCCTGAGTAATAAAACAATGCTACACAAGGAGTGGCTTTAATTTTTTCATAAAACCTGCTGACTGCTTTCATCAGGTCTTTCTTGGAAATATCTTCGTTTTTGTCTACTTCAAACCCGCATTCCTTCAACCTGCTTTCCAGCAGCCTTACATCATTTAATGGATTCTTTAAAACGTTCTGCGATTGGTAATTGCTGTTGCCTATAACCAGTGCATACCTTTTTTGCGCATCTGTCAGTAAGAAGGCCACTATGCATATACCTAAAAAAAACGTTTTTTTCATAAACATAAGAGGCTTCAAGAGCAGTGTGATTTTGAATGCTAGATGGTCAAGTTAAATTTGAATAGCAGTCGCTCATTATTTCTGTTAAGATTTGCGATGGCATTGCCTTCACAAATACATTCAACAGCAGTAAGTCCGGTACTGAATAAATTATGTTTCTTTTGTTTTTATAAGACGGAGTAAATCTTGTAAAGGGAAACCAAATTTAAAATATTTCTATCTCGAAAGTCAATTTATATAAAATTTATTTGACTTTATTTATCGCTGCCGTTTTGCCGTAGGCACTGAGACACGAAGAATAAACGAAGAATAAAACTTATTAGTAATTCTATGTTCTTTTGTTTCCCAGTGACCTCCCTGATAATCGTCTCCGGCATATTTCTCTTTTTTTAAACCGGCAAAAACTCTTAAAATATTCACAGTTATCTTATCATATTTGAAAAACTTCATGGAGATTTGAACTATGAGATTAATGGCAGTCGCATTTCTTTGCATATACCATGTGCTTAACGCATCCGCGCAGCAGCAACGGGCACTGGTTATCGGTATTGACAGATATCAACCGCCTGCTGCTATGAAAGTCACCAGCGCTTCCGGAAGAACCGAATGGCCCAACCTCGAAGGATGTAAGAACGATGCCCAATCTGTTAAGAATGAAATTGTGCTCCGTTGGGGATTCAACAATGAACATATCCACGAGCTGTATGATACCAACGCCACAAGAAAAAATATTTTGTTTGAAATGAACCGCCTGCTTAAAGAAAGTAAGACGGGCGATATAGTTTTTATATACTACGCCGGCCACGGCAGTCAGGTAAAAAATTCAAAATCTCAAGAGCAAGACAAGCTCGATGAATCTATTGTGCCTGCGGATGCATGGAAAGAAGGCGTAGAAGATATACGGGATAAAACGCTGGCGGCGCTCATCAACAAGTTCATAGATAATGGCATCATACTTACTGCCATTTATGATTGCTGCCACAGCGGCTCGCTCGGAAGAGGCTTTAATAATGAGCCGCCGAAGTTCAGGTATATAAAAGCAAGCAATGAAGATGTAATGGACGCTTCCGATCCGCCTGTGCCGGAACTGAGAAAAGAAAGCCGGTATCTGGCTATCTCCGCTTCGCAGGATAATGAACCGGCGCAGGAACAGCACGATGATCGTAACATACCACATGGTGCGTTTACGCTTGCCTTGTTGAAAGCCATAAACCAGCAAAGCGTGGATGCTTCCGTCAGCAACCTGTTCAATGCTACACGAGCGCTTTTAAAAAGCAACGGCAAAAAGCAGGAGCCTGTACTGGCAGGCGCATCGGCTCGGTTACACGGAACCCTATTCGGACTTAATACCGGCGTCCTTCCTGATAAAACTCTTATACCTGTCATTTCAGTCAGCGACAGCATGGTAGAGTTCCAGGGTGGATTCATGGCCGGTTTAAACACAGACAATGAACTTGCAAAATCAGGTGGCGATGTGCGGGTAAGAATTACCACCATGATGGGTGCCAACCGATCATCCGGAAAATTAACTGCGGGAAAAATCGATAACGTGCATCCCGGTGAACTGTTTGAAGTAATCAACTGGGTATCGTCTTCCGCCGCTTTTTTAAAGTTGTACATTCCTAACAGCGCGTTGCAAAAGGAACAGGTAGAAAGAATGGCAGTAATATGCAGCCAGTTAAAACAATCAGCGGCCGTGAAGTGGATCAATGACTTTGAAAAGCATGACCCGGATGTTAGTATTTATTATACCAACACCCAGTGGACCGCCAATGACGGAGGCGCCAAAGGCCGGCGGCTGGAAGCTTTTTATCCAAATGCCATTGTAGAAATTGCTAAGGAAAAATTTGTATACATCAATATTCCCCCACCGGTTTCGCTGGTGAACGAATTGCAGCAAACACTGGCCAATGTAAGAAGCGTTCAGCTTACCAGCGATCCTAACGATGCACAATATGCGCTGTCTGGAACCATTGATGACGACAACACGCTCTCTTACAGGTGGGTGAGGTCGCAGGCTGTGGCTGCAGATAGCCTTGAGTCGATGCCGCTGCAAACCCGTTCATTCGCTTTTCGTGCAGATACAAAAGACAGTTTGTATGAATCATGCCTGAAGCTTTCAAAGATACGTGCCTGGCTGAACCTGCAGGCGCCCCACGCAAACAGCCAGTTTCCGTTTCACCTGGAAGTACGCGATGATGCTACCGGAAAACCTCTCACCGAAGACGGTATTGCTGTTGGAAATACCGTGTCTTTTTACATAACAGCCGGTGAAAATTACCTTACAAAATGGGACAGAAAAAAAAGATTTGTCTATGTTTTTGTTATCGACAGGGATGGCACAATGACCCTTGTTTACCCGGATGAAAACAGCGGCAATGCCGGCAACAGGCTCCCGCAACTTGATGACAAAGGCCAACCCGTTGCGGAAAAAAAATTAGCGGAAGGTTTATTTATCACTGAACCGGTAGGCACCGATACCTATTTCTTACTGGCTACTGAAGAACCGATTCCGGATTACGCTTATGCGTTTAATCAGAAAGGCGTACGTGGTAACAACTCAGAGAACAAGAATAATCCCTTAAACGACCTGATTAATATGGCCAATACTTCGTCCAGAGGTGTTCGTAAGCCTGTCAACATTAACTGGAACTTAGAGAGGACGGCAGTAAAGACGCATCATTAAGAGTACATGCGTTTTATACGACAATTCTTAGGATTGATGAATGCTTTCCCGACAGTATTATTTGTTTTATAGCAGATAAGGAAAAAGTAGTGTGCTTTTTGTAAAATACTTTTTTGATGTGTATAAGAAACGAATGCAAATGGTTTTCTCAAGGAGTTACTCAGGATATTTAAGTTTAGAAAAATTAGTGAATTTTAAAGTTCCCTGCCCTTCGATTTCAATTCAAAAAAAATTAACTCTATTTTATCACCCTATGATGATTTAATATAGAATAACCTAAAACGCATTAAAATTAACCTGAGTAAAGTGATTCAATCGCCGGAGAACTTCTTAACCGATGACCTCAATTTTAAATTGGATACTATCATAAACAATAAAGCTATGATTGACCCCGATGAAGATTATAGCAAACAAATCGACCTCAGCGGACTTGACTTTGATCTGATTGAAAAGGAGTTTTTGAAATCAACCAAAAAGAACACCATCGTTCACGATCTTAAAAACAAGGTGCAGACTGCGTCAGCGGTGAAAAAGGCGATTAATGATTATTTGTTCAGCAAGATGCCCTATCCAACGTACGGTGACAATGACATTGCCTGAAAAACAGACGTGCTGTTTAACTTTTTTAAGGATAAATATGGTGCTTACGCTGCAACTAAAATTAATAGCGGGATAAATAATTTTTATTGCTCTTTTGTTACCTCATCGGTTATGATTTCTATCTCGTACCCAAACGAGCACTTACTTTTTAAAGATACGTTTAGTTAAAACCTCTTGCTTTCAGCCATAATTCCAGCCCATAGCAAACCATTATATTATTTTATTGAAACAACCTGCCAGACAATGATATGTTCATATCAACGTTGTACATTTATGCCACAAGAAGAAATACAAAATAATAAATTAACCCAATCCCTGTTACTTAAAATTATCCTCTTGTGCGTCTGCAGTGCTGGCATCCAATCATGCTTCGCGCAGTTTACCTGGTCAAATCCACAACCATCTGGCTATTCAAATTCGAAGGTGGTGTTCACTAACACTGCGAATGGGTACATCATCAATTCTAACGGCGACCTCTTAAAAACCAGTGACACCGGCGTTAACTGGAATTTTTATAAAAACTTTCCCAGATGCAGGACCATGGATGCACGTGACTCATTTTTTGTAATTGGTGGTGCCGACACTACTGTATATATTAGCACAGATAGAGCCCAGACCTGGAAAGCTGCTACCATCAAACAAAAAAATATTATTGATAAAATTCAGGTGATAAGCAGAGATACTATTTTTTCATTATGTAAAAATGCAAATATCGGAACTTCGGAATTGTACCTTTCAGTAACAGGCGGTCTGTCATGGCAGTTGGTCAATGACAATTTCATTATTAAGTCACTTGATTTTATCAATTCAAAACTTGGCTATGCTACAAGTTTTGGCGGCATTTTTAAAACAGAAGATGGCGGCGTATCCTGGCAAAAAATATATAGTTCAGCAAGCGGTAACTTTATAACTATTGAATTTAACGATAAAGATAATGGTTATGCCTACCAGGAGTCTGATAAAGTTTACAAGACTTCCGATGGGGGTGTATCCTGGACCGTTGCCCTATCAGGAGTAAGCCGGCATATTTATACAATGTTTTTTGCTAATGCCTCTACTATCTATCTGGGTGGAGAAGATGGTGTTATATATCGAAGCTCAGATAATGGCAATAACTGGCAGTACAAAGCAAATCACGAAGGTTATGCCTATAATATTTACTCGATGTACTTTATCTCTCCCGTAACGGGTTTTGCTGTGGGGCATCGGGGTCAGATTTTTAAAACTACCAATGGTGGCGATAGTTACCTGGATTATTCGCCCACTTATGTTGATATCAAGCCGATTTCTTTTCCCATACCTTCAACAGGTTATGCCGCATCATGGACTGACTTGTTTAAAACAACAGATACAGGCAAAACATGGAACAAGCTTCCACTCTCACTTGCTAATTCTCTTTATAATCGCTTTCAATACCTCGGTTTCTTTTCAAAAGATACCGGCATAGCCCTGGCGCATAGCCCGGTGCAGGTATTCAAAACATATAATGGTGGTCAAAGCTGGGCAACGATCACCCTGCCCATTTTATACAAGGACAATATCAATGGCTTTTTCTTACAGGGAAATACTGTTTATGCAAATATCGGCGGCGCTTACGGAAATAGCATGCTCCGGTCAAAGGATCGTGGGGAGACATGGGAAGTGTTGTTGCAAGATGCACCGGCATGCGCGAGCTTGTTCTTTATAGGTGAAAAAACCGGGTATGGCAAAGCGGGGCCATTCATATATAAGACCACTGACAGTGCCAGATCATGGTCGATAATTTTTGTAAACGATTCTTATGCGATAAACAGTATTTGGTTTACGGACCCCGCTACCGGTTATGCAATGGGAGACTACGGCTATAATCAAATGACTACGGATAGCGGGAAAACATGGACACGCATTCAAATTGCTTCGGATAACTTTAACTTCCCGGATGTTTATGCGGTGAGGTTTTTCACAAAAAAGATTGGTTACCTCACCTGCGCCTCAGGAGGTATTTATAGAACATTTGATGGTGGTAAAAATTGGCGTGCTGAAAAATCATCACCATGGGAATGCAAAACCATTGAAATGAGCTCAGACACTACTGTCTATCTTACAGGCGAATACGGAACCATACTTAAGAAAGACATGCGGGAGTATATTATCGACTCCCTCAAATTGACGGCAGACGCTTCATGTTCAGTCAAAGCCTCAGGATGGGTAACAGCAGTGCTCTCACAGGTAGACAGCATCTGGTTCGAATATGGAACCACCCGGTTTTCACAAATTGTTGAAGCTACACCACGACAGGTTAAAGACAGCAGTGTAAAATGCCAGGCGACATTAAAAAATTTAGTGAGCGATAGCAATTACTCTGTGAGAATAAAAATTTACTATCGCAACGCTTATTACTATAGTGAACCGATAACATTTAAAGCCACCGGCGCGTTAGCTAAACCTGTTATTTCCGCAAATGGAACATTACTTGCTTCTTCTGCCTCTTCCGGAAACCAGTGGTACTTAAACACTGTGGTAATTCCAGGTGCCACTTCATCTGCCTGGCAAGCAGTTTTGCAAGGCACTTATACGGTGCAACAAACGCTCAACAGTTGTGTGAGCCCGATGTCGGAAGGGTACAAGTATATAACAACGGGTATTAATGATCCGGTGTTAGCCAGGTCAATCAGCATTTATCCTAACCCGGTTACAACCACAATAAAAATAAAAAACAACGATGGCAGAAGGTTGCTGGTGGTGTTGTCAGATAGCAAGGGCAGTATCATGACAACCATGCAGACACGAAAAACAGACAGTGAAATAGATTTAAGATCTGCCGGCGCAGGAGTCTATACAATGTTGGTAAAAGACTTGATTAGTAATAAATTAATTAGCGTTAAACTCGTGAAGTTATAAGCCTTTTTTCGTGTGTGGAGGCTGCTGTAAATACAATTAAGGTTCGTATAAAGAGTGTTTGATAAACAATACCTTTATAGTAGCCTGTTCAAAAGACTATTACAATTTTCGTACAGTTTTTAAAATGAGCGTTCAATAAATTAATTTAAGAATATTGAAACGTTGATGGATGCTGTAGCCCTGAAAGGGCGCCATACCTCAGCGATGGGCAACGCCTATCGTTACAATGCATCGTCATTGGGGCCTGGAAGGCAGGCATACCAGCCGGTGACTATTAACATGCGGTCAATATGCCCTTTTCAGGGCTTAAATATCTCTCCAAAAAAACAAAGAAAACGATTTCAATAACAGAAGTGAACATTAATTTTTTGATTGGTTTTTTAGTAAACAAACGGGATACTTTTTCTTGTCAAAACTTTACAAGGAGCAGGACCGTCTTTTGAGCAGCCTACCTTATAGTATAGTTTATCCAATGAACATGTCAATTAATTTTTTGAATTTGCTCGTAATTAAGATCCTCTTCTTGTTTCGGGTTTAGGCAAAATCTTACCTTAGATACTGTTAACGAAATTCACATGCTATGAGGCTCGCCATATTTTTATATATACTAACTTTTTTACAACCTGCCCTGGCGCAGGAAAGTACGTCAATTTTTAACACGAGCGATACGGTTGACACCGCGGGCAGGGAAATTTGGCTGTTGACCTACTTCCGCCAACGTTATCCCACGCGTATTGAAATTGACAAAGATGGAAAAACAATTGAGGTTCCGCTTGCTAATCCTATGTTGAATGCGAAATTACATATTGCCCTTTCTAATGATGGCCGGCACTGGACGCCACTTAATGATAATCAGCCGATATGGGATCAGACGATGCGCGATCCATTTATTCACCGCGGGCCTGACGGGTTATGGAGACTTGTTGCCACCGGCGGCAGCGGTGTCAAAGAGGATCGTGAGCAATTCGGTCCAGGTTGTCTTTATGCTACCTCGGGCGATTTGGTTCATTGGAAGGTAGAGGCATATCTGCACCTTATGAAAGGTGTTCGCAACGATTCCAATGCTCTTGTACGAAACATCTGGGCACCGGAGTTCTTTTATGATGAATCTACCGAAGAATATATGTTGTTCTGGTCATCCAGCTATAAAGATGCGGGGTGGAAAGAGAGCAGGCTCTGGTATTGCAAAACACGCGACTGGAAAACATTTTCTATTGCAAAAGTGCTTTTTTCTCCCACTTATTCGGTTATCGATGGCACGATAGTTAAACATGCCGATACCTATTACCTGTTTCATAAAGAAGAAATGTTTGGCGCTCGGTATGGAGAACGAAGGGCAATACGGCTGGCTACATCAAAAAATTTAGAAGGACCTTATCAGGTTCAAAATGGACCCCTGAATAACGGGCAATTGGTACCCACAATTACTGAGGGTCCGAGTGTGATGACCGATCCGGTGAATCCGGGATGGTTGTTATTGTATGACTACCCAATGGCTGACCGCTTCGGGATTTCCTCTTCCCGGGATCTTGTTAAATGGAGCATTGAAAAAGATGTTTCCCTGCCCGCAGATGCAAGACATGGCAGTGTATCGCGCTTAACGGAAGAAGAAGCAAAAAAATTACTAATGTTGTTTCCTGATAAAAAACGTTAGGTGTTGCCTGCATGTACACAATCTGAAACGGGAAACAGAATTACATCCGGCATTAACATAGGATGGTGATAATTTTAAAACATTTCACTTGCAGCATGTATGTGTCAAATTAAAGACAAAAAGAATATGAGAAAATATGGAATCATTACAGTTGGGCTGATGCTAACCGTTAGTTTTTATAACCGGGCAATAATGGCACAGAAAAATGCAGCAGCGAAAAGCGCAAAGCCTAACGTGATCATTATTTATACAGACGATCAGGGAACGATTGACCTGAATATTTACGGTGCGAAAGATTTGCAAACGCCCAATATAGATAACCTTGCCAGAAACGGCGTGCGCTTCACTTCCTTCTATTCGGCTTCTCCTATTTGTTCGCCATCGCGGGCTTCCCTGCTAACCGGGCGATATCCTCAACGGGCCGGACTGGTTGATAACGCATCCGGCAGTTATGGCGGCGGTGGTATGCCTGGCTCACAGTTCACCATGGCGGAGATGTTCAGGCAGGGTGGTTACAAAACTGCGCATATAGGGAAATGGCATGTTGGGTACAGTCCTGAAACCATGCCCAATGCCCAGGGATTCGATTACTCATGGGGATTTATGGGTGGATGTGTCGACAACTTCTCTCATTTCTTTTACTGGGATGGTCCTAACCGCCACGACCTGTGGAGAAACGGCAAAGAGATCTATGAACCGGGAAAATTCCTGGCAGACAGGATGGTGGAAGAAGCCGGAGACTTTATGAAGCAGCGTAAGTCGGAGCCATTCTTTATGTATTTCGCCATTAATATCCCGCATTATCCGTTGCAGCCAGATCTTAAATGGCTGGAATATTACAAAAACCTTCCTTCTCCTCGAAGTATGTATGCGGCCTTTGTTTCCACTATGGATGACAGGGTAGGGCGATTGTTAAAAAAAGTGGACGAGCTTGGACTCAGGGACAATACTATTATTGTTTTTCAGGCAGACCAGGGTCATTCGGAGGAAGTGCGCACCTTCGGCGGCGGTGGATCTGCCGGACCGTACAGGGGTTCAAAATTCAGTTTATTTGAAGGCGGTATCCGCGTGCCGGCCATGATAAGCTGGCCGGGCCATATCGCAAAGAATGAAGTAAGAGACCAGTTTGTTACGAATATCGATTGGTATCCTACACTTGCCGAATACTGCGGACTTGAATTGCCCAATCGCAAACTCGATGGTAAGAGCATCACCAAAATAATTGCGTCTGATACTGCGCCTTCACCACATCCCGTTTTTTTCTGGCAATCGCAGGGTAGCAAGGAAAGTCCGCAGTGGGCTGTGAGAGCGGGTGAATGGAAACTGCTTCATAATCCGATCCAGGCGTCTCCCGGTGAACTGCCAAACGATCAATTAATGCTGGTCAACCTAAGACAAGATAGCACTGAGCACAAGAACGAAGCAGCAAAAAACCCGGGTATCGTTGCAAAACTGAAGCAGCAATATTTGGAATGGATAGGAGAAGTTACAAGTCAATAAAATTTAAAGTGCTGCCCTGAATAAAAAATGAGTAGATGCCCGAAAAACCAGTTTTAACAAAAGAAGAAAGGCGGATCAGACGGGAAGCGAAGCGTGAAAAACAGCGGTACCTAAACCTCGGCCGTGCGGAGAAAATGCATAAAGCGCGTGAAGAATTCGAACGGGAGGTGAAGCCGACTATTCTATCACAGCATAAAAGCAGTAGTGGCGAAGTTTCAGGATATCATGTAGGATGCTCAGGATGGTTTTACTGGCATTGGCGTGATCATTTTTATTTGAATCTCCCGAGCAAAGACTGGTTTAATCAATACAGCAGCCATTTTGATACCGTTGAGTTAAATGCGCCATTTTATTCCTGGCCTACGATTGCTACGGTAAACACGTGGATTAAACAGGTTGGGAATCAACATTTTGTTTATACAGTTAAAGTCAGCGAACTCATCACTCATATCAGGCGGTTTGAAGACACAACAGAGCTTGTAAAAGATTTCAGTCTGATTGCTGATTTACTTGGAGATCGAATGGGCTGCTTTTTATTCCAGCTACCACCCGGCTATCATTATACGCCGGAGCGCTTAAAAGATATATTAAGCCAGTTGGACCATCAGCGTCGGAATGTTGTGGAGTTTCGTCACCGTAGCTGGTGGAACGAGGAGGTTTATGACTCCTTCCGGCAAACAAAAACTATTTTCTGCTCCTGCAGTGGACCCCGTTTACCCGACGAGCTGATCAGAACTGCTGAGGATATTTACATTCGTTTTCACGGTATCAACCAGTGGTACCGGCACGATTACACCAATGATGAGCTTGCGATCTGGGTTAAACGTATTAAAGAAAGCGACGCAAAACAGGTGTGGGCTTATTTCAATAACGATAGAGATGGATATGCAATAAAAAATGCCAAAGAACTTTTAAGGCAGTTAAAAGATGCGATGACGTACTAGTTTTGTGTAAAGTGTAAACTGACGTGATACATCTCATCCGTTCGACCAGTTTTTTAACCACAGAGAACACAGAGGAGGAAACGCAGAGGGCGCCAATGACAGCTTTGGTTACACATTGGATTGCAG
>CAXTDO010000045.1:0-15722 GCA_964242315.1 uncultured Flavihumibacter sp. | reverse complement strand
ACAATCGCAGTAAACAAATTATTAAGTTATAACTTTCATTACACCAGACATTGAACACATGAATTCCTTTGAAGAAGATATAGACATATTATAAAAGACAGTTTACGCTATTACGCAAATGTCTTCGTCTGATTTTGAACTCCTGCTACCCTTTCTTCGAAAAAGAGTAGAGAAGAAGGGCGCTTTTCTATTGAGAGAAGGCGAAGTATGCAAGAATGTATTTTTCTTACTCAAAGGTTTTGTAAGAATGTATTACGTTGATTTTGATGGTAATGAAATCAACTACAGGTTTACTGACAACAGCAGTTTTTTTATTGACTTTCAGAGTTTTCTTACTCAAAAACCTTCACGTTACAATTGGCAGGCAATGCAGGATTTGGAGTTATTTACCATATCGGTTACAGATGTTCATTCTGTTTATAAAACATCTTTTGCCTGGAATAACTTCGGCAGGTTAATGGCTGAGCAGGTGTATCTGCAATTAAACGAAAGAGTAGATATGCTTCTTTTTATGAAGCCCGAAGATCGCTATCTGTATCTTTTAAACCACCAACCTCAATTGTTTAACCGGGTCTCTCAATTTCATCTTTCATCTTACCTGGGTATCAAACCTGAGTTGCTAAGCAGGATACGCAAAAGATTATCGAAAAAATGATTTCTTAACTCAAGTCAATGATACGCCGCCATAGTTGTGGTGACCTTTGTATCAACAAAAAAATATACTATGGTTAAGTTTTCAATCTTGCTTTGCAAGCGCGCCGATATGAGTAATCAGGATATTGTATACGATCACAAAGTCAATCATGCGCCATTATTTACATCGCTTCCTGAAGTGCAGCAGCACGTTCGTAAATACATGCAATGTCATACATTACCGGTTTCACTGCCGGGTTTGCCTGAACCTCGTTACGATGGCATTACGGAGTTATGGTTTGACGATGTGGAATCTATAGGAAAGGTATTTTCGTCAGAAGATTATTTGCAAAAAATTCGTCCTGATGAAGAAAAATTCCTTGATTTGCACAAATGTGGTTTTTTGATAAGTGTAGAAAATCCCGTTATCTAATTACAATCAAAAGGGCATTTTACTTTTGAGGTGTCCTTTATTTTTAAAATCTGCAATCATGAAAATGTTAAGCAATAGCTGCACTCTTCAGGTGCCAGTAGAAAAAAATTAATCTGTACAAATGGCTGACTAATATAACATAGGAAGAGTCCGGCTGATAATTCACTATTTTAAATGCTAACCGGGTGTGACTTCGCAAGTCACACCCGGTTGAATTAATAAGCGGCTGTAAAACGCTGACGGCTATGCTTGGATTGTTCTATTTCATCAACAATTGCTACCGCAAGATCTTCGACGGATAATATGCTTCGGCCCTGTTCATTAAAAACCGGACTATCGGGATTAGGCCTGTTTGCCTTACCCAGCAAAGGGGCAGCATTTACCGCCCGGTAGATATCTGAAAGCAAAAGGCGATCAGCAGGTTTTGCAAGAGATGCTCCGCCGCCTTTTCCTTCTCTGGTTTCAACAAGCCCATGCATATTTATTGTATATAAGAAAGATGAATAAACATGCGAGACTCAGTGCTTAATTTGAAGTAAAGATTTAAAAAATTCCGGAAGCTCGAACGCAATATGACCAAAGCTGCTTTATACCTATTAACAATCAAACGAGGTCTTCCAACGCAAGGACCCGGTCATATCCTGCTTAAACGAGGACATCATCCTTTGATAATTCTGCGGTTTTGGAATGGTAATAGGCATTTCTTCGAATGAAAACAGCACTCCATTACGGTAATAAGTTTCCCTGCCATATTTGCGGTTATACATATGCCGCTTGCAATCCCATCACATATGGCATCCCTGACTTAGAGCCAAAAACAAAAAAATATTTTTTATTACGATTGTTTCGTAGATTTACGAAACAATCGTAGGCACATGGAAAAATTAACGGCACCTGAAGAGCAGGCAATGCAGTCAATATGGAAGAGGGGAGAAGGAATTGTCAAATCCTTTCTGGAGAATATGGAAGAGCCGCTTCCTCCTTATACCACCTTGGCTTCTACAATCAAAAATTTGGAGAAGAAAGGTTATATCAGCAGCCGCTTGGTAGGTAACGCGTATCTGTATAAACCAATCATTTCAGAAGAATCATATAAGAATAAATTCATGAACGGTATGGTGAAAAGTTATTTTTCCAACTCATATAAAGAGATGGTAAACTTTTTTGTACAGCAAAAAAAACTTTCTGCCAAAGAGCTGCAGGAAATCATCGACATGATTGAAAAACGGAAATAAAGTATCTAAAAATTGTTTTATGCCCATTCTATTTCTTTACCTCGCTAAACTTTCTATTTGTCTGGCAGTAATGTATTTGTTTTATTGGCTGTTGCTTCAACGCTTAACATTCTACAACCTAAACCGCTGGTATTTTTTAACTTATTCGTTCCTTTCATTTTTTATTCCGTTTATCAATATATCGCAGATTGTAGAGCAAAATGAATTGTCAACCTTTAAACTGGTGCAAATAATTCCTGTGATAAATGATTTCAGCAATAAAAATAAAGTGGCAGCTTCTCTTCCGGCTTTTTCCTGGGATATATGGAACTTTTTGTTATTAGTTTTTCTTGCTGGTACAACCATCATGCTTGCCAGGTTTACCCTCCAGTGGATAAGTTATGCAAACATCATGCGCAATGCGCAACTTATTTCAGCCAGCAACATTGATTTGTACAGCGTTGATAAAAATATTATTCCATTTTCGTTTGGACGATCCGTCTTTATCAATCCAAAATTGCAAAACCCCGAAGAGGTGCAGGAAATTCTTCGCCACGAGTATGTGCATGTGAGGCAAAAACATACAATAGATATTGTGTGGACAGAAATTCTTTGCCTGTTAAACTGGTATAATCCTTTTGTATGGCTTATCAGGCACAGCATGCGCCAGAACCTCGAATTTATTGCTGACAACAAAGTTTTGGAAAACGGCATTGAAAAAAGACAGTACCAATATCTTTTGCTGAAAGTAATGGGGTTATCCCAATTCCATATTGCAGCATCATTCAATTTTTATTCACTTAAAAAAAGAATTCATATGATGAACAAAATGAAGAGTACAAATGTGCACCTGGTTAAGTTTCTATTTATATTGCCCCTACTGACAGTTATAATGCTTGCTTTTAGAAGCACAACAAACAAAGAGGGAAGGAGTTTTCAAGAACAACATCTTACAATTTCCGGTATAGTGGTGCAGGCAGGTAACTACAAGCCTTTAAGCAATGTATATTTTAAGGAAGTCTTTTCCAAGATCGAGGGAAGTACGGATGAAAAGGGTTACTACACATTTACCATACCTGTTACTGCTTATCCTCAAAAATTCAATATTCTCTTCAAGAAAGAAGGATTTAAAAACATGGAATCAATGTCCGAAATCAGTAAGAAGGAAAACCGTGCAGAACTGCACTATGCAGCGTTTATTGGAATGGTTCCGGACAAAACCGGGGGTAGTCTTGATGGCTCTTTTGTACATGGTACTTCGTTGCCTAATATATCCAGTCAACAAAGCGATTATGAACTGGTTGCAAAAAGTTTTAAAGAAATGGTACAATACAAAGATGAAGTTGCTTCACTCTTTAAGCAAAGTGCCGATTCAGATAAGCCATACAGGATTGTCAACGGTCATACATATTTACTTACCGCTGCCGGAGGTACCGCTTCAGTTGATAGAATAACCGACATTGTAGTCGTAAATGGAAAGAAAATGACGGGGAAAGAAGTCAACGAAAAATTTACCAGAAGTATGATCCATACTGTTGGTGCAATGAACAAAGAAATTGCGCAAAAAAAGTATGGAATCAACCAGGATGTAATGGAAATTTCCACTACTGACAAATCGATCCGGGATACTATTGCAAAACCGCCTGCTAAGTAAGTTGTTGAGTATACCATCTGTAGTACTTGCACTCTTTAAAAGATATTGGACGAACCTGTAAATTCAAGGGTTAAGCCTCGTCTTTGTTCTTTCAGCAATAAACAATGCATATTAAAATGACAAAGCTTTTGTTTGGCTTGTACCAACGGGTTATCTTTACTCAGGCCTAATTTATACCATCATAGAACGGAACCATTTCTATGGTTGTTTTCCGGTTTACACTTATGGGAAATTCCTAAAACTTAAACTGCCAATGGCTATTATGAGAACCATTAATCTTACTGGTTTTATAAATTCAACCTGCCAAATGGTGGACCGTAAATTTGTATGCCGAAATATATGACATCACCTATGAAGGGAAATTGTATTCAGGCTATCTTAATCAGTCGGGCACTTCATTTTCATTCAATGGAATAACCAAATCAAATTAGGCAAAGGATGGCTTGCAAAACAGGTAGTACTGAAAGCGAACGAAGCCGGGCTAATCATTGATATAATTAAATTTGACAGGTTCAATGTAGGAATGTTGTACTACAGGCAGGGAGCTGAGGGAAAAGATTTACCATTGTTTAATCAATAAAATTATTTCAATGGCAAAGCCCTTTCCTTAAATAAAGCGCTCCGGGTACAGCCTGAATTATTATGTATTATGCTCCTGTATGTAAGATCAACTCCTAATGAATATACTAATTTTCAAATCGGTTCAAATAGTAAAGCATTCTCAACTACGGCACTTTCTATATTAGTAGATGAAGTCAGCAAAATCAATCTGTTTTGCTTTTAACAACCATTGCATTCATCGCAAGCTCCATGTAATCGATAGGTCTGAAGTTAGCCCCAAGCAATGGTTTTTACAGCCTCAGCGGTAGCGAGTGGTGCAACAAAAGGATAGGGCGGACTTTGCTTTATGTAGCCACCAGTTAATATGGTTATCTCTAATTCTCCCACAAAGATTGCATAAATTCCTTTGTTTTTTCAACGTTATTTGATAATGAATTTTATTCTTTTTGTGCCAGTAAGACGGGGAAAAGTAAACATGTTGCGCTTGCAACGATTGATCTTTTAGTAAAACCTTCTGTTCATGTTATATCTGTTTGAAAAGTATAAAACAACTTTAATTGTTACTTCTAAGTTATACAATGTCAGGATTACATTTTCTTCAGAAATATTGCACCCGCAATTAAAGGAAATTGTAATTTTTAAGTGGGATGATTCTACCCTTTAAAAATTATTCAACTAACTTTAATACAATCTTTAACTACTATAAAATTTAAAATGAATTTACAACTAAAAAATAAAACGGCATTAGTCACTGGCTCGACCGCAGGTATTGGTTTGGCCATTGCAAAAGGATTATTAAAAGAGGGCAGCACAGTTTACCTTAACGGAAGAACACAGCAAAGAGTTGATGATGCTATTCAGCAATTGAAAGATGAAGTGTCTGATGCAAAAGTGTTTGGTGTTCCCGCAGATTTTTCTAAAGTAAATGAGGTAAACAATTTATTGCAGCAAATACCTGATGTTGATATTCTCATAAATAACGTTGGCATATTTGAACCTAAAGCATTTGTTGATATAACTGATGAAGACTGGTTGAAATTTTATGAAGTGAATGTATTAAGCGGTATTCGTTTGTCACGATATTATTTTCCTCGAATGCTGAAAAAAGACTGGGGTAGAATCATTTTTATCTCAAGCGAAAGCGCGATCAATATTCCTGAAGAAATGATCCATTACGGAATGACGAAAACAGCGCAATTGGCAGTAAGCAGAGGCTTGGCCGAACTTACAAAAGGAACTAACGTAACTGTAAACGCAGTTTTACCCGGACCAACAAAATCAGAAGGTGTTGCAGGTTTTGTGAATGACCTTGGCAAGCAACAGAACAAATCTAAAGAACAGGTAGAAAAAGAATTTTTTCAATCAGCAAGACCAACATCTTTACTGCAACGCTTTGCTGCAACGGAAGAAATTGCCAATCTTGTCGTCTATGTTGCGAGCCCGGTTTCATCTGCAACAAACGGAACAGCACTGCGTGTTGATGGAGGTGTAGCGAAGTTGATCATTTAAAATTCAATTCAATAAGAATACAAATAATGTTGATACGGCATTAAACATCGAACTCACGATTAACTTTAGCTGCCCAAAACAATAACAGGATAATAATCAACCTGTTAATTGTGCTCAACGCTTCAAATCCATCAAAAAAAGGTTCGAGATTTGTACCGTCCGGTCCGCTACAGTCAATATTGAAACAATTCAAAGCCTGCAAATCGTTGATTTAGCAGGCTTTTTCGTTTTGCACTCCATCAAATTATTTATTTAATCTCAAAAAACTTGTGAGTATTACCAAGGTTGTTTCCATAGCTTATTCTTTCCAACTCAAAATAATTCATTATTATTCTGACCTCATGTTCTATGTAAACGAGCGGTTGTTCGCACTCTTCGATCATATAATGAAGCATGTGTTCAAGTCGTTTTTCAGCATGCTTTGCCTCAGGCGACTCATTTATTGTAAATGAATAAATATTATTAAGAGTATTAAATAAAAATGGGGATGTATCTGTGCTTTTAAAAACTGCATCTCTGCATGGGCATTTTCTTTCTGAAGATCAAAATTCTCTTTTAGTTTTTGCTGCCAATCCTTAAACGATTTAATGGAAATAAAAAAAACCAATAAATGCAGGGCCATTTATTATTTGCATGAAGCTAATCATTAAAATCATCCGAGGCGGGTTGACGAACAAATTAAGGCGCTGCATAAAAGATGCCAGTTCTGATTTTTATAAAATGGTAAAAGAGGTTTACGATGTTTTTCAGACATTAACGTTAAAACAAACAAATATTGCATTGTTTTGGGTGGACCAGGGGAATGTGATAGGAAAAATAAAATTGGATGATCAACAATCAGGATTATAAACCTGACGAGTAGTAAATGTACAATGGAAGAAATGCCGGCAACTAAATAAGGACCTGAGCAAATAGCTGACAATCTGGATTAGTAATTTACAGGTTGTCAGTTATAATTTTAACTGGAGAAGATTTGAACACTTACTGGAAATTTTAGCTGTAACATCAGTTCTTAAGGAACCAATTCTCCAACTTCTTATATACTTTAACGTTATGGTCTATTGATGACAACCAGGCCCTGTTGCAGGATATCAAGCAAGTAGCATATATCATGAGATGTGGAGGCTACCTGCATAAAATGAAATTCAACTGACTCAACGAAAGATGGGCATTTGCTATAGCTCAACATTTACCTGAACTTTAGACATGTGAATAAAATCGGGACATAGGAAAACAAAACTTAATTCTGTTTTCGATCACTGGCAGCAGAAGTCCTCGAAAAATTGGCCCCAATTTTTCTTCAACGGTGCTATACTTATTAATGTTATAATTAATCTACAAGTAGAGATATAGTTGTTAATATATTTTACTTCTTCCCTTAGTGGTATAAATGATCTTTCAAACGGAACTGAAGTAACCATTTTCAAGTTGGAAATGAGGATATACTGATGTTGAATTGTTAAAAATATCTATCGATCGGAAACTTTCAAAGGTCTTGATGCCATTATGTTAACTCACAATATATTTATTGTGAAATATTGTTTCAGAACATATAATTTCAATCTCTCTATGCGTACTGCCGCAAATTTTATATATTGCTATGCGGCTGGTGGTTTAGCACTTCCGGACCTTCCAATCCACCGCACGTCCTGCCTTCTTATACTTCTTTGCGAGACCATCAAAAGTTGCCATGAAAGAAAATGATATCACTCCGTTTATTTATGACGTATTTATAAGTTATTCTACCGATCCGGACTATAAGCTTGCTCGAAAGGTTGAAGAATTTTTGGAGAGCTTTCACAAATTGAGGACCTCTGAAGATATTAAATTGAAACCGCTCTCCGTATGTAGGGATGGCGCCGATTTCTCCCTACACTCAATTCGCAAACGTGCCTCCGGGCATCCTGATGGCGATGGGTTTGTACAGGATGTTCTGATGGAATATTTGGCGAAAGCCCGGTATTTGCTCGTTTTATGCTCCAAAAATGCGACCCTTTCAAACTTTGTTCAATTTGAGATCGAATGGTTCGTTCAGAACAGAGGGCCTGATTTCATTCTTCTTGCGGTAACCGAGGGGGACCGTATCAGGGATGAAAAAAAGATTATTTTCTCAGAAATAATTATTCAAAATTCCCTGCAGACCAAAATTTACTATGATTTAAGAGGTTTCAGGAAAGAATCAAAGCAATGGGAAAAAGTACGTGATTTTGAAGAAGAGCTGACAAACTTCGCAGCTTTCTTGAATAATGAGACCAGTGGAAGAATTTTGCCTTTATGGCAGAAAGCAGAGCGGAAAAGATTACAGAAACAACGGTATATAAGCGGGATTGCATCTTTGATTTTTCTTCTGCTGGCAGTTGCCGCTTTTTTTCAAAGGAGAGAGGCCGTGCGGCAAAAAGAGAATGTTCAAAAGCAGTTATTATTTAATTACTGGAATAGTAGTCAGGCATCGAGGACTGGAAATGACCTGTTGTCGTCCCTTCATTTTACCGCAGAAGCTGTTGGCCTCGGCGACGATAAAAATCTGGTGAAAAATCTACTCCTTGACATTGATCCTTTTCTTCCTTCAGCCAGGTTAAAAACTATTGTTGCGGGCGGAAAGCAACTTACACATGCTCTCTTTAGTCCTGATGGGAAGATCATCTTAACTGTTGGCGTGGATAGTATTGTCAGGCTCTGGGATGTAGCGAGCGGAAAGCCTGTTGGTGCAACCTTTAAAGCAGCAGGCAATGTAAATGATGTTAGTTTCAGTCGTGATGGAAAACTGATTCTCACCGCATGCTCGGACGCATTTGCCCGACTTTGGGATGCTGGTACCGGCAAGGCGCATGATACTGTTATGAAGATGCACTATGAGGTGGACAGGGCCATTTTTAACCACGATGGAAAAAAAATTCTAACACTCGATTATGCGATGAACCCCGACTTGTGGGATGTAGCTACGGGAACGAAAATCGGTCGTCTTATGGAGCATGTGGAAGATGCGGTTTTCAGCACTGACGGAAAACAGATTTTAACTATAAGCCCGGACAGTACCGCTCGTATCTGGAACGCAGGCACAACGTTTGAGTCTGTACGCACATCCTTTAACACTGCAATGTCGCATGGCACGAACTGGAGCGCGCTTACTGAACAGCAAATTGGTTCGGCGATGAAGCATGACGCCGCGCTCAAAAGCGCCATTTTCAGTCCTGATGGCAAACTGGTACTCACCATATGTGAAAACGGCACATTTACTGTCTGGAATGCCGTTAACCAAACCCGGCTGTTCCCGACTATCATACCTGATTTTGACGTGGTAAGCGCTGTTTTTAGTCCCGACGGCAGCCAGTTCCTTACGACAAACGCTGACTTTACCGCCCGCCTTTGGAATACGCAAACGGCAAAATTACTCGGGATTTCTTTGAAGCATAACGGTGATGTGAAAACCTCGATTTTTAGCCCCGATGGAAAATTGATATTAACGTCCTGCCGCGACAGGTCAGTCCGTCTTTGGGATGCAGTCACGGGCGAGCAGCTTGGGCCGGCGTTACTTCAGGATGGTGACGTAATTAGCGCCATGTTTAGTTCCGACGGAAAACAGATTCTTACGGCTGGCGCAGGTACCGTCCGCGTTTGGGACCTGGCATCGGAGAACCCGGGCCGGCTTTTTTTGAACCTGCAATATGCGGGTTATAGCGCCGCCTATAGTCCGAATGGACAACAGATTTTAACAGCAGGTGCCGGTAATACCGCCCGTATTTTTACTGCAAGCACGGGAAACCCGGTTCGCGCCGCTATCAGAGAAGAGGATGTACTTACTTCAGCGCATTATAGCAGTGCCGTTTACAGTCCTGATGCAAAAAAAATTCTAACTGCAAGCAGTGATTACACTGTTAAGGTGTGGAACGTGGTCACTGGAAAGCAAAGTGGCGCAACAATCAGGCATAAAAAGAATGTGAGCAGTGCAGTATTTAGCCCGGATGGTAAAACCATATTAACGGCAAGCTGGGATAGCACTGCCTGCATATGGGATGCAAATTCCGGTAAGCAAATCGGTGACACAATGCGGCACGAGGGTCTTGTTTTCGATGCCGTTTACAGCCCGGATGGAAAAATGATTCTAACGGCAGGCAGTGACCGAACAGCCCGTACCTGGGATGCACGTACAGGCAAGCCCGGTTCAATAGTGATTCGGCATGAAGGTGACGTCATCACGGCGGCATTTAGCCCCGGCGGCGAAAAGATCGTGACAGCAAGTAGCGATTTGACGGCCCGCGTTTGGGACGCTCGAACGGGAAAACCAATCGGTCCCGCAATGACGCATGAATTGGAGGTGTTTGACGCAGTTTTTAACCCGGACGGAAACCTGATCCTCACTGCCAGCAAGGACAAAACCGCCCGATTATGGGAGGCTGGCACAGGCAGGCCAATCGGTGCTCCTTTCCATCACCGTGATGCGGTTAGCAGCGCTGTTTTCAGCCCTGACGGAAAAAAGGTTCTTACAGCAGACTGGAATCAGACTGCCAGAGTCTGGAACATAGGCGCCGACTTCGATTTTTCGGCAGACCTGTTTAAACTTCAGGCCAGGGTTATGACAGGTTGTGAACTGAATACAACAACCAACGAAATACAGCTTATTCAAACAGATCATTGGAATAAGCTGAAAGCGGATTATCTCACACTAGCGCGGGAACATTACAAAATATGCAAATACCCCGAATCTAATTTATGGAGGCGCTTTTTCACGGCTGAAGCCCAGCAATTTCATCCGAAAAAAGAAGAGCCACCAGTTGTAGCTCTGGATTTAGCAGGCAGTTTAAATAACCAGGGCCTCATATATGCTGAAAACTACGATTTTCCAAAAGCCGAAAAAGCATACGGCGCGGCCCTGCAGATCATGGAACGATTATCCTCAAAAAAGCCGCAAGAATATGATTCCGGAATCGCTGAAATCCAAAACAACCTGGGCTTGCTGTATTATAGCATAGGGAAATTCGACCAGGCACAAAAACTATTGACTGAATCTTTACACATACGCGAGAAGTTAATGAAGGGTAACCAGGCAACCTATACCAAACCGGCGATACAGACGGCTAATAATTTAGTGGACCTGTATTTATCAATGATCGATTCATTAAAATATGGCGCCTTTAAGGATCTGCTCCAATTTAACTTTGAAACAGCAGAGAAAAGTTTAACCGACTTATCCTCTAAGGATATACTACTGAAGGATAAGTTGTTTAACTACTATGGTAGATGTTCCTGGTATTCGTTATTCGCTGACAGGTTCAACATGTCTGAACAATCAGCTAAGAAAGCGCTTGAAATGTTCCCCCATCAGGTAATAATTAAGACAAACCTGGCGCACGCTTTACTATTTGAAGGCAGGAGCCGGGAAGCGCTAAAAGTTTATGCCGAACTTAAGCCGTTGAAAAATGAAGAAAATAAGTCGTATGCTACTATCTGCCTGGAAGATCTGGATGAACTGGAAAAAGAGAAAATCACGAACAAAAATGTCAACAAAATACGTCAATTTTTGAGGCAGGCACATTAATCGGAGGAATATATAGTCAACAGCCGCGGCAAGGCCACCTGACGAAACGGCAATTAAAACTACTTTCATACTACTAAATGTTTGCGCTTACGTAAATAAACTCTCTCATAACAATGGTTATTCGTCTTGTGCAATGGTATGGTATAATTTCTCTTACTTCGTGTGCTTCACTCGTAGGTATCCGTCATTGTTAGCACAGTTCTGCGGCAGCAGATCATATCCTTTGTTATGGGGTAATTGGCAATATGCTCCAGCAGATCTTTGAGCCGGATGAATGGATTGATGTCATGCAGCTTACGGGTACCCGGCAGTAAATACAGCATGGCTGATCGCTGTGCTGCTTCATGGCTGCCTGCAAACAGGCAGTTCTTTCTACCTACGTTATGTAAAGCTTTATAAATAGTCATGCTTTAACAGGATCTGGTATTTTATCGCATGCCATCCGTCAGTTTTTTTGATTCACTTTTTCCTGAAGCAAATTCAAATTTTTTATTTTACCCTCATTTAAAAGTTCACGGCAGTATTTCGTATAAAACCGATGACTTCTTAAAAAAGACAGAGATTGTTCGGTCCAATTTGATGCCTGGATGTTATTTCGCAGCTCGTATTCCCACTTCACAAGCAAATCGGTGATCTGAAATTCATTTGTTCCTAAATGATAAAGGTCCGCATCACAAAGCATTTCTTCCAACAAGCTTTTTGGATTACTGGGAAGCCCGGTAGCAAGGATACAGGATTCTATACCCTCTATAATCCGGTCACTTATATTAATTGTTACCAGGTACTCTTTCATTTTTATAGCACTTAGTTGTTCATGACCCATTGCAGGTCCAAACAGGTGTCCACAATCATGGAACCACGCAGCAGAAACTACAGTAAACATTTGCATTTCATTAAGCAGATAATATGACGCTATTTCTGTTGTTCTGGCTACGACCTTTTGAGTGTGCAATATGTTGTGATATACCAAGAAGGGAGACAGGTTCTGATAGGTGTTAAACAAATCAATGACATAAGAAGAAATCTGGTCAACTTCCACGGGCTTTTCAATCATAATCGGTTTTCTTAAACAGGAAATGCCATTAAATACTGGACAAAAACGAGTTAATCACATCAAATTACCATTACGCCATAATAACTTGGAGTCATTATACTATAAAGCTAAAAGCCAATTCTGAAGCAATCCTGTAGGTAGTATTCCGATTTAGTTAGCCACACGACAGGTAATGTAAACAGAACTATTTTATTTACTGTGACATGTCATTGCAGGGATATAACTGCAAATTCCTACAGAAAGAAATCAGATGTATGCGCTACTTTTCCCAACGCAGTAATCATTCATGAAACATAATGATAATGTTTTAATGATTAATCAGATGGAAGTGCCTTGTATAATTTGCATCAAGACAAAAATTTTTTAAATCATAATCATGCGTTTCAATATAAGTTTATCAGCACTTAGTTTGGTTTTATGCTTTTCTACTGGCTATACGCAACTTGCTGATACATCAGTGACTCGTTTCAGACAAGCGGCATCAGACAAACGAACTACTGCCAGCCCTGGCATTACTTTCACCAGTTATTTTCAACTTTTAAAGGGCAATTTTGTTAAACAAGCGCTCGTTCCAATTCAAATTTCAAAACGAGATTTATTCAATTTTGCAGGTTTTGCCGCGGCCACCGCTGGTGTGATGAGACTGGATAAATCGATAAATTCTTTTGCATTAAAAATTCATGAAGATAATAGTACGTTAAGAACTGTCAGTCCCATGGTTACAAAATTCGGTGGAAGATATGCGCTGTTTACAATGATAGGCATTGGTTCGTGGAGTTATATTTTTAAGAATCGCAAGCTAAAAAATACCACATTGCTTGCTACACAATCCTACTTAACTTCCGGCATTTGGGTAAGCGCATTTAAATTTGTTTCAGGTAGGGAAAGGCCTTCTTACATTGATCCTCAAACGCAAATGAGCAGAGATGTATGGCACGGTATGTTTTTTCAATTTAAAAAAACTTCCACCGGTAATAAACCAGATGGAGCGCAATTCAGTTCATTTCCATCAGGCCATGCTGGTGCTGCCTTTTCTATTGCTACCGTTTATGCCGAAATGTATAAAGAAAAGACATGGGTGCCTTTGCTTGCTTACACCAGTGCTTCGCTTGTTGGTTTAAGCAGGATTACTGAAAACAAACACTGGGCATCTGATGTTTTAGTGAGTTCAGCACTCGGCTATGTGTGTGGAAGACAGATAGTAAGAAACTTTCATAAACTTGAAAGGCTCAATTCCATTACACGCAAGAAAAAAAGTTTACTTACATATAACATTACTTTCGTTAACCGGACGTTTGTCCCAGAATTACTTTATACATTTCGATAACGATTTTAAACCAATTCTTATTAATATAAAATTCTAATCTGACACATACCGGCCTGTCCAGATTGGTTAAACAATATTTAATTATATTATTACATCACTGAATAACTTTAATATACCATGTACATTTGGTCTTTGGTCATAAGGCAATAATATGAGGTTGTTTTATTTATATAAAGCTAAGATGATACCGGCAGTGTTTCAATTTACTAAAACGATTCGTCACATCTGGACTTTTTACTGGAGCTTTTTGTTAGTGCCAATTCTGATCGATATCTGTTGTTTGTCGTTATTTAGAAAATATGGATTTAGTATCTTTTTTGCGCTGTTCTGGCTTAAATCAACCACACTTGCTCTAACATTCCATTTTGTTAACGGTTATAAAAAAAACGTATATTATTATTACTTCAATCTGGGCATATCTAAACTTTTACTTTGGATTCCAATTTTTATCTTTGAGTTTATAGTTTTTGTTTCAGTAATATACCTGGCCAATAAATTTAAATGAATCATATACTTGAGGTAGACAGCATTCAATTAAATTTTCGGGAAAGAACTGTTCTTTCAAACATCTACCTGAAATGTGAAACAGGGAAAATAACAGGAGTACTAGGGAGAAATGGTGAGGGCAAGTCTTGTCTGATGAAAATCATTTACGGCACTTTAAAATGCGAAAAATCGGTACGGATTGACAACCAAAGTTATGACGATGTTTTTAAACAATTTCATTTGATACACTATCTTCCTCAATTTAACTTTATACCGGCAAATCTTTCACTAAACAGAATTTTCAAAGATTATGGATTGGATTTTGCTCCGTTCCAAAAAAGATTCCCTGAATTTATTCAGAAATCAAAATCATGCATTAAGAGCCTGTCCGGCGGTGAGCGCAGATTAATAGAACTTTATATTATAGTGAAGCCTGATTCCTGTTTTGCAATGTTGGACGAACCATTTACACATCTGAATCCAATCCAAATTGAGAAAGTAAAAGATCTACTTATTGAAGAAAAAAAATCAAAAGGGTTGCTAATCACAGATCATATGTTTCAACATGTAACGAGTATTTCTGACAATCTATATGTGTTAGCCGGTGGAAAGATGAATTTGACAAAAAATATAAAGGACCTGGAAAGACTCGGTTATGCAAGATTCTAACTCGTTTGATGATGACAATCAACTTACCTGACGATGTTGTAAAATAGTACTTTAGCCATCAAAGCATGAAACACATTCAAGAGGAATAAAACATGAGTCCAATACTTCTTTTGTAATTCGTTACAATCTTTACCCCACTTAAACCGTGGTACTCAAAACAACAGAAACAAGTTCTTCTTATTCGATCAGCAGTTAATAGTCCAAAGCCTGCAACCTTCCACGGGTCTCATTGCTGAATAGTTTGAAACATGATTTGATTCCCGTAACAAGAATTTTGACTTTCGATGACCTATTTGATAACAAGCACCTGGAAACTTCCTGGTATGCTCTTTGGCCTTCCGGCACCGGCGGTCGGCTGTTTTTCAAGATCTGATGCGGGCAAGTACAGGGTTTGGGTAGCCGGGTCGATTGTTATCGTTCTCGCCCCTCTTTTTGTTTGAACATTGCCGCTAACCTTATAACTATCAGCCGACGCTTCCTTGATTACAGTCATAGTTCCTTCTCCATTTGAGGTAAAGATTGTTTTTGTACGATCGTCAAATGCCACACCATCGCATCCATCACCAATAGGGAACGTTGTAACAATTTTTCTACTGGTATAATCAATTACAGCCAGCTTTTTATCACAGCCAGCAAAGAGCCGTTT